>NZ_LMFL01000044.1:0-20437 GCF_001426805.1 Brevundimonas sp. Root1423 | reverse complement strand
GAACACCCTGACCTCGGGCGTGATGAAGGAAATCCCCGAATGGGTCGAACGGGTGAAGACCGACGACGCCATCAAGGGCGCGGTCCTGACCTCGGGCAAGGCGAGCGGCTTCTGCGCCGGCGCCGACCTCGGCGACATGGCCGGCGGCATGCTGGCGGGCGGTTCGCTGCAGGAGGCCTATGACGCCGGCTGGAAGCTGAACGGCGCCCTGCGCGCGCTCGAGACCTGCGGCAAGCCGGTCGCCGCGGCGATCAACGGCCTGGCCCTCGGCGGCGGTCTCGAACTGACGCTGGCCTGCCACTATCGGGTCGTCGGCGACGACAACAGGATCCAGCTGGGCCTGCCCGAGATCAAGGTCGGCCTCTTCCCCGGAGGCGGCGGCACCCAGCGGCTGACGCGACTGATCGGCGTGCAAGCGGCGATGATGGCCATGACCGAGGGCAAGTCCTTCCGTCCCAACGACGCCAAGGGCGCCGGCTTCGTCCACGAGGTCGTGGCCAAGGGCAGCGAAGTGGAAGCCGCCAAGGCTTGGATCAAGGGCGGCGGCAAGGCCGTCCAGCCGTGGGACGACAAGTCCTTCAAACTGCCCGGCGGCGGCCCCTACCACCCGGCCGGCATCCAGAATTTCCTCGTCGGCAATGCGATGATCCGCAAGCAGACATACGGCAACTATCCGGCCGCCACGAACCTGATGAAGGCCGTCTATGAAGGGACGCAGGTCCCCATGGACGCCGCCCTGCGCATCGAGACCCGCTACTTCATCAAGACCCTGATGACGCCGCAGGCCCAGGCCATGATCCGCAGCCTGTTCCTGTCCAAGCAGGAGCTCGACAAGGGCGCCGTCCGCCCCGCGGGCGTGCCGAAGTCCGACCCGAAGAAGGTGACCGTCCTCGGCGCCGGTATGATGGGCGCCGGCATTGCCTATGTGCAGGTCATGGCCGGCATCGAGACCGTGCTGATCGACCAGACCCAGGAAGCCGCCGACAAGGGCAAGGCCCATGTCGCCGACCTGCTGAAGAAGCGTCTGTCGCGCGGTCAGATGACCCAGGAGAAGTTCGACGCCACCCTGGCCATGGTCACCGCCACGACCGACTATGCTCATGTGAAAGGCAGCGATCTGGTGGTCGAGGCCGTGTTCGAAAGCCGCGAGATCAAGGCCGACGTCACCAGGCGGGCCGAGGCCCAGCTGGCGCCCGGCGCCATCTTCGGCTCCAACACCTCGACCCTGCCGATCACCGGGCTCGCTGAAGCCAGCGAGCGGCCCGAGGACTTCATCGGCATCCACTTCTTCTCGCCCGTCGACAAGATGATGCTGGTCGAGATCATCATGGGCGAGAAGACCTCGCAGGAGGCCTTGGCGAAGTCGCTCGACTACGTCCTGAAGATCAAAAAGACCCCGATCGTCGTCAACGACAGCCGCGGCTTCTACACCAGCCGCTGCTTCTCCACCTTCCTGACCGAAGGCATGGCGATGCTGAAGGAGGGCTATGCCCCGGCCCTGATCGACAACGTCGGCCGCATGACCGGCATGCCGCGCGGCCCGCTGGAAATGCACGACGACGTCGCGCTCGACCTCTCCTACAAGATCGGCAAACAGACGCGCGCCGACCTGGGCGACAAATACGTGCCCAACCCCGGCGAAGACATCGTCGCGACCATGGTCGAGAGTGGCCGCTTCGGCCGCAAGAACGGCATGGGCTTCTATGACTACCCGGCCGAAAAGGGTTCGCCCAAGACGCTGTGGAAGGGCCTCGCCGAACTGGCTCCGACGACGAAGACCGAGGGCTTCGACGAGTCGCCCGAGGCGCTCGGCCGCGTCGCCGAGCTGAAGACACGCCTGCTGTACCGTCAAGCCGTCGAGGTCGCACGCTGCTGGGAAGAGGGCGTCATCGACGACCCGCGCGAGGCCGATCTCGGCGCCATCCTCGGCTGGGGCTTCGCGCCCTGGACCGGCGGGCCAATCACCCTGATCGACCAGACCGGGCTGAAGGCCTTCGTCGCCAAGGCCGACGAACTGGCCGCCGAGCACGGCGACCGCTTCAAGGTCCCGCAGCTGCTCCGCGACATGGCCGCGAAGGGCGAGACCTTCTACGGAAACTTCGAGGGCCGGCAGAAGGCCGCCTAGGCCCTGACGGTGCGGGTCTAGAGGTTCACCACCTCGAACCCGTCCTCGCTCGCCAGCCGTTCGGCCAGCACCGCGCGGTGACAGCCCGCATGGTCGGCCTCGAAGCATAGCAGGGCGGTGGGCCGGTCCCTGGCGATCTCGCGCAGCCGCTCGAAGGCCAGCTGCGACGGCGGCTCTTCCATGTGACGGGCGAAGATGTCGCGCATCTCGCCGATCCGGCCCTTGCGCGCCGCGTCCCGCCCGGCCTTGGGGGTGCCGAGATCGCGCAGGTGGACGTATTCGATCCCCGCCTCGGCCAGGCTGGAGCCCAGCACGGTCTTGGAAAAGCCCGCCCGCCGCGACGCCGCCACCGCCCGCACATCGGCCAGAACGGTCACGCCCGCGGCCTTGAGCCGGTCGATTACGGCGGCCTGCGGCTCGCCTTCGTATCCGATAGTGTAGAGTTTCATACCTTCCAGATGGGGAAGGCGCGCCCGCTCGCCACTACGACCGGTTTTGACGCATGCTCCCTGTAGGATGCTTTCCTGGCCGATGCGGCCAGGACGAAGGGATGGACGGAATGGACGCTATGGACGCTATGGACGCTTTGGACTGTATTTTTCACCCCCGCTCCTCCCGGTCTTGACCCCCGGCCCGGCGCCCGCCACCCCTGCCATCGCCTCTTCCGGAGTTCGCTGATGATCCGCACCCTCACCCTCGCCCTGCTGCTCGGTTCCGCCGCCTGGAGCGCCGAGGCGCAGGAGCTGCTGATCCGGGGCGGCACGATCTACACCGGCGTGGCCGGGCAGCCGACGGCCGAGGTGGTCCTCGTCCAGGACGGGCGGATCGCCTATGTCGGCCCCGCCTCCGGCGTTCCGGACGTCGAATACGCCGAAACCCTCGACCTCGAGGGCGCGGTCCTGTTTCCCGGCTTCACCGACGGCCACGCCCACCTCGACGGCATCGGCTGGCGCGAGCTGACCCTGAACCTCGAAGGTTCGGCCTCCGTGGCCGACGCCATGGCCCGGCTGAGGGCGTGGGCGGCCGCCCACCCCGAGGGGCCCATTGTCGGTCGCGGCTGGATCGAGACGCGCTGGCCCGAGGCGCGCTTCCTGACCGCCGCCGATCTGGACGCCGCCGCGCCGGGCCGCGTCGTTCTGCTGGGCCGCGCCGACGGCCACGCCGTGGTCGCCTCGACCCCGGCCCTAGCCGCCGCCGGCATCGGCGCCTCGACCGTCGCCCCGTCGGGCGGCGAAATCCTGAAAGGACCCGACGGCCAGCCGACCGGCCTGCTGGTCGACGCCGCCGAGCAGCTGGTCGCCGGCCTCCTGCCCCAGGCCAATCCCGCCGCCCTGCGCGAGGCCTATCGCGCCGGCTTCCGGGTCGAGGCCGCCTATGGCTGGACCGGCGTCCACTTCATGAGCGCACCGTGGAAGGACATCCCCCTGCTGGAGGCCATGGCCGAGGCCGGGGAGGCGCCCCTGCGCATCTACAACAGCGTCACGCCCGACGGCGCGGCCGAGCTGATCGCCGGTGGGCCGCGCAGCGTCGCCGACGGCCGGATCATCACCCGGGCGATCAAATACTACGCCGACGGCGCCCTGGGCTCGCGCGGCGCGGCCCTGTTCGAGCCTTATGCCGACCGGCCCGACACCACCGGTCTGATGCAGATCGCGGAACAGGAGATCGTGCCGCTGTACCAGGCGGCCCTGAGGGGCGGCATACAGATCGCGACGCACGCCATCGGCGACCGGGGCAACGCGTCGGTGGCCGAGTGGTACCAGCAGGCGCTGGCCGGGGTGGCGCCCGCGGACCGGCCCAACGGCGCCGACGTGCGCTGGCGCATCGAACACGCCCAGATTCTGCGGCCCGCCGACTATCACTGGTTCAGGGACCTGCCGATCATCGCCTCGATGCAGCCCAGCCACGCCATCGGCGACCTGTATTTCGCCCCCGCGCGCCTTGGCGACGCCCGTCTCGACGGCGCCTACGCCTGGCATAGCCTGGTCGATCTCGGCGTCATCGTGGTCGGGGGCTCTGACGCGCCGGTGGAGCGCGGGTCGCCGCTGATCGAATTCTACGCCGCCGTCGCCCGCCGCGATCTGGAAGGAAACCAGGGACCCGACTGGCGCCCGAATGAGGCCGTGGACCGCGCCACGGCGTTGAAGATGTTCACCCTGTGGCCCGCCTACGCCAGCTTCCGCGAGGCCGAACTGGGCACGATCGAGGTCGGCAAGCGCGCTGACCTGACCGCCTTCGACGTCGACCTGATGACCGCTCCCGTCGCCGACATCCCCAGGGGCAAGGCTATGCTGACGGTGGTCGACGGGGTGGTCGTCTATCGCGCCGACTGAGCCTGAAAACGGAACGGGACGGCCTCCCGCAGCCGTCCCGTCTGGACGCCGTCCGCCGTTGGCCCTAAGGCTGCGGCGGCTCCGCGGGCGTGATGTAGTGGTAGCCTGAAAGCTTCCCAAGCTTTTCGTGCGGGTTCGATTCCCGCCGCCCGCTCCACCGTCAGGGCGTCGTCGCCTGGCAGTCAGGCGACGAGATCGGGATCAGGTTCGACTGCCCTGCCGTTGGCCCTAAGGCTGCGGCGGCTCCGCGGGCGTGATGTAGTGGTAGCCTGAAAGCTTCCCAAGCTTTTCGTGCGGGTTCGATTCCCGCCGCCCGCTCCAGCCGTCGCCCTATTCGCGGGTGACGGCGACGCCGCGATCCTTCAGAATTTCCTGCACGCTGTCCTCCCCGGCGAGGTGGGCCGCGCCCACGGCGATGAAGGCCGTGCCCGAGCCCGCCAGCAGCGTCTGGATCTGACCCGCCCAGTCGGTGTTCCGCCGGACCAGCAGCGCCTCGTAGACGGCCGGGGATTCGGCGCGCATCTCATCGACTGCGACCCGTTCCAGCGTCGCCACGTCCCCCGTGGCCCAGGCCCCCACCATCTCGTCCAGTTCGACCGTGGCGTCGCCGTAGGCCTCAAGCGTCGAGCGCAGGAAGCTCAGCTGATCGGTCTCCGACATGCCGGCGAGTATGCCGATCTGCCTGTCGATGGTCTCGAAGCCGTGGATCGGCTTGCCCGCCGCATCGGCGCGGGCCTTGAGGATCAGCTCAACGCCCGACTGGGGATCGTAGCCGGCCTTGACCAGCGGCGCGACCGACAGGGTCAGGCCGGCCAGCCAGGGACGGAAGACGTCCAGCTGCGCGGCCTTCATGCCGGCGCCGGCGGCTGCGGCGTTCAGCGCGGCCATTTCCTCGGCCGTCAGCAGGCTGGAGAGGGGGCGGTCGGGCGAGATGCCGTGCTGCTGGATCAGGGGGAGGATGGCGGCCTGATCGTCGGGGTTGGATATCTCGAACCAGATCTGGTCGGCGCCGGCGAAGGCCGCGTCCACCCTGGCCGAGCCCCAGGCCGTGGTCGGGCGCAGGACGTGGACCGTGCCGAACAGATAGAGGGTCGAGTCGGCGTCGCGGATGACCCACAGGGCCGGGCCGGCGCCTTCGGCCTGGGGAACCACGCGGGCGGCCACGGCGGCGGCGGGGGCAGCCTCGACCGCCTGGGCGAAGGCCTGGGCCGGCTGGAAGGCGATGGCGCCGGCCAGTCCGAGGCCGAGAACGGCCCCCAGGGCGGTGCGGGCCAGATGGGCCGCGCGGGTTTTCAGAGGCGTGGAAACGGTCATGGAAACAATCCTTGGAGCGGGTCGGAAGCGATTTTGTGGTGGGTCCCGAGGAAGGGCTCAGTCCTCGGTGAAGATGGATTCGATGGGGTGGCCGAACACCCTGGCGATCTTGAAGGCCAGCGGCAGGGAGGGGTCGTAGCGGCCGGTTTCGAGGGCGTTGACGGTCTGGCGCGAGACGCCGAGGGCGTCGGCGAGATCGGCCTGGCTCCAGTTCCGTTCGGCGCGCAGGACCTTGAGACGATTGTTCATGCGAGCGGCCTCACCGGTGCTTCAGCCACCAGCCGGCCCAGGCGAGAGAGTAGCCGGCGAGCTGGAACAGCAGGATCGACATCATGCCCGAGACAAAGATGTCCGCGGCCCGGGAGCCGAAGCCGGCGGGGACGGGAACGTCCTGCGCCCGCATCATGAGGGTCAGCAGCAGCACCGCCCCGACGGCCATCCCGCCCGTGCCGCCCCACCACCAGGCCCATTTGTGCGCCTCGCGCGCCGCCTCGTCGATGCCGCGCCACCACCAGATGCAGCCGGCGAGGCCGGCCGCCATGGCGGCGGAGATCATGGCCGCGGTCAGCGCCACGCCAACCGGCCCCGGCTGGTCGCCGAAGACTGCGCTGGCGGCGCCGGCCAGACCGCCGACAGCCAGCGAGCCGATCATGACGAGGGCGTAGGTTGCGGGCCCATGCGGGCGCTTGGGCTTGGCGATCGGGTTCATGACAAGGCTCCCTGTCGATTTGACAAGTGTGTTTTACATCACGGAGCGATCGTGTCAAGCGTCCTTGTCCAACCCGGGGTCAGGCCTTGGGAAGCGCCGTGGCGCGGCCTTCGGTCGCGACCAGCTCCGGTCGGCTGAGAGCGCGAGGCGACTGGTCGACGGGCGCCAGTTCGGGCAGTTCCTTGCCTTCGTGATCGACCTGGAGATCCTCGAACCGACGGGCCGAGACCATGACCTGGCTCTCGAGCGAGCCGACGAACTGGTTGTATTTACCGACGGCGGTATCGAGCGCCCGGCCCACGGCGGCGGCGTGGCCGCCCATGACCGACAGGCGTTTGTAGAGCTCCTTGCCCAGTTTCGCGACGTCCTCGGCGTTGCGCGCCTGCTCCTCGGCGCGCCAGCCGTAGGCGACGGCCTTGCACAGGGCGAACAGGGTGGTCGGGGTGACGATGACGACGCGCGAAGCCATGGCCGTGGTCATCAGGTCGGGCTCGTGATCGAGGGCGGCGGCGAGGAAGGCGTCGCCGGGCACGAACATGGCGACGAAGTCCGGACTGGGCTTGAATTGATCCTGATAGGCCTTGGAGGACAGCTGGCGCACGTGGGTCTTCATGCTGGTGGCGGTGCGCAGGGAGGCGGCGAGGCGCTGGGCCTCCTCGTCGCCATCGGTTTCGTCGCCGAAGGCCAGCGACACCTTGGCGTCGATCACGAACATGCCGCCGCCGGGCAGACGGACAACGAAGTCGGGGCGTTGCTGGCGGCCGGCGTCGTCGGCGCTGGAGGACTGTTCCTCGAAGTCGAAACGGCCGGCCATGCCGGCGGCCTCGAGCACATTGCGGCAGGTCTGCTCGCCCCAGCGGCCCCGGCGGCCGGTGTTGCCCTTGAGCGCCTCGGTCAACCGCCGCGCCTCGTCGCGTGTGGCGGTGGAGGCGGTCATCAGCAGGGCCAGCTGTTCCTTGAGCCCGCCGGTCTCCTCATTGCGCGCCTTCTCGAGCGCGGCGACATGCTCCTGGAACAGTTTCAGGGTCTCGGCCACGGGCTTGAGCTGGGCTTCCATCCGCTGCTGGGACATCAGTTCGCGGGTGCGGAAGGTCTCGTCGGTGCGCTTCAGCAACTCCTCCGCCACGGTGTTGGCCGACTGGGCGGCCTGGGCGCGGAGCAGTTCGGTCGAGGTCGCGGCCTGGTCCTCGAACAGGCGCATGCGGGCCTCGGTCTCGGCGTGACGCTCGCGCAGCTCCCAGTTCCGGGTTTCGGCCGCGGCGGCGCGACGACGCTCCATCAGGGCCCAGGCGAGGGCGATGACGGCGACCAGGGAGGCGGCGAGGAAAGCGACGAGGGAGGCGTTCATGCTCCGTTCCTTAACCGGAGTCGCCGGGGGCCGCCATGGCGGGCGCTCGTGGATTTCACTCGGGTAAAATCCGGAAAAACACCGTCCAGACCGTCCAAGTCGTCCAAAGCGTTGGTAGCATCGCCCATAGCGTCCCGACTCGTTGGAAGGGGAGATAGCCCTGCACGCGGCAGTCTACACCCGGCCTGCGTCAGAATCGGTCGTAGGCGGCCTGTTCCCACCCGTCTTCCTCTGGCTTTACCCGGGGATGACGACGCAGGCGGGGAGCCCGACCCTACGCCGGCCGGCGCTGCCTCAGCGCCTGGATGATGGTGCCGTCGTCCAGCCAGTCGAGCTCGCCGCCGACCGGGACGCCGCGCGCCAGGGATGTGATGATGACGCCGGTGTCGGCCAGCCGTTCGGCGAGATAGTGGGCCGTGGTCTGGCCGTCGACGGTGGCGGGAAGGGCCAGGACGATCTCCTTCGCCTCGCCGCCGCGCACCCGTCCGACCAGTTCGGCGACCCGCAGGGCGTCGGGGCCGACGCCATCCAGGGCCGACAGCAGGCCGCCCAGCACATGATATTTGCCGCGAAAGGCGCCCGACCGCTCCATGGCCCACAGGGCCCCGGCCTCCTCGACCACGCAGATCAGGGCGTTGTCGCGCGCGCCGTCAGAACAGATGGAACAGGGATCGCGGGTGTCGGGCGCGCCGCAGACGCTGCACGAGGTGACCTTCGCCGCCGTCTCGGCCAGCGAGGCCGCGAGCGGGACCAGCAGCTGCTCACGCTTCTTGAGCAGGGCCAGGGCCGCGCGACGGGCCGAGCGGGGCCCGAGCCCCGGCAGCTTCGCCAGAAGCGAGATCAGCCGTTCGATCTCGGGTCCGGCCGAGGCGGCCAAGTCAGAACAGCTTCGGCATGCCGGGGATGTTCATCCCGGCCATGGGGCCGGCGGCCTCGCGCATCAGGGCGCTGTTGACCTCGTCCAGCTTGCGCTTGGCGTCGGCGTGGGCGGCGACGATCAGGTCGGCGAGGATCTCGCCCTCGCCGGGGACCAGCAGACTGTCGTCGATAACCACCGAGGTGATCTCGCCCGCGCCCTTCAGGGCGACGGTGACGAGGCCGCCGCCCGAGGTTCCGGACGCGGTGGTTTCGGCCATTTTCGCCTGGGCGTCCTGCAGCTTCTGCTGCATAGCCTGGGCCTGTTGCATGAGGGCGTTGAGGTCTTTCATGCCCTCAAGATAGGCGCTGACCCTGGCTTGGGACAGGCCTGAAAAATAGCAACAGAATTTGTTTCGAATGCCCTTGAACCAAATCCGGGCCGCGCCATTTAGCATCCACCACTGTTGCTGATCAGGAGCCGCCTCATGGCCTTCGATTCCACGCCCGCCCGCGACCTGCCCCTCTCCGAGACGGCGCTGGACCAGCTGTTCACCGCCGCCCGCACGCGCAACGCCTGGTCGGACCGGCCGGTGTCCGAAGACCTGATGCGCCGCCTGTACGACCTGACCAAATTCGGCCCGACGGCGGTGAACAACACCCCGGCGCGGTTCGTGTTCGTGACCTCGCCGGAGGCGAAAGCGCGGCTGGTCCCGCTGATGAGCGAGGGCAACCAGGCCAAGACGCTGCAGGCGCCGGTCGCCGTGATCATCGGCTACGACATGGATTTCCACGAAACCCTGCCGCGGCTGTTTCCGCATGCGCCCGGGGCCCGGGACTGGTTCGCCGACGCGGCCGCGCGGCGCGAGTCCGCCTTCCGCAACAGCTCGCTGCAGGGCGGCTATTTCATGATCGCCGCGCGGGCGCTGGGCCTGGACGTGGGCCCGATGTCGGGCTTTGACGCCGAGGGGGTGAAGGCCGAATTCTTCGCCGGCACGGCGGTCGAGCCCAACTTCATCGTCAACCTCGGCTACGGCACGGACGAGAACCTGTTCCCGCGCTCGCCGCGCTTGGGGTTCGAGGAAGCGGCGCGGATTATCTGAGCCATCAAATTCCGCTCATCCCGGCGAAAGCCGGGACCCAGTGTTCTGGGCGATCCGGCGGGACCGGTGAGCCTCACTCGCAGTCCTCGGACGCCGGCGTCAGGCTGGAAAGAACTGGGTCCCGGCTTTCGCCGGGATGAGCGGAAATTCTCAGTCTTCCTCCCCCGGCTCATCCGGAATGGCCGGAAGCTCCACCGCCGGCGCGAGCGTCTTGATCTCGCCGATCTTCGCCCCGGGGAAGGCCTGCATCACCGCCATGACGAAGGGGTCGGCCTCGATTCCGGCCCGCTCTTCCGAGCGCTTGCGGCGGTCGATCTCGATCATGGTCTCGCCGCCGCCCTGGCCGTTGGCGGCGATCAGCCAGGTGCGGCCGGTCCAGTCCTTGAGACGCGAGGCCAGCTTGCGCGCCAGGTCCATCGGCGCGCCGTCGAGGCTTTCATAGGTGATGGCGCCCGGCTTGAAGGCCACGGGGCGGACGTAGCGCTGCACGTCCATCTGCAGGCCGACCTCGCGCTTCTCGCCGATCAGGGCCACGACCTGCTCGAACGACTGCGGGTCCGGCAAGGCCGGCGCGGCGACCGGTCGGGCGGCCAGCTGGGCCGACGCTCCGCCGCCGCCCCCGCCGCCGCCCGAGGGGCCGCGCGGGGCAGAGCCGCCGGGCATGGGCTCGCCGTCGCGCAAGGCTTTCAGGGCTTCTTCGGGTCCCGGCAGGTCGGCGGCGTAGGCGAGGCGGACGATGGCCATCTCGACGGCGTCGGCCGGATTGGGCGCGCGGCGGACCTCGTCCAGGGCGCGGAGCAGCATCTGCCAGACGCGGGCGAGGGCGCCGGCCGAGATCACCGCGCCCAGGGCCGTCAGCTTCTGGGCCTGGTCATTGGGCAGGCGGGTCGCCTGCGGCCCCAGCATCTTGGCCACCGAGGCGGCGTGGCAGTGCTCCAGCAGATCGTTGGTGATCTGCACCGGATCGGCGCCGTAGCCGTAGAGGGTGCGGAACAGCTCCAGCGCCTCGGGCGTGCGGCCGGCCATGATGGATTCGAACAGGGCGATAGTCTGGCTGCGGTCGGCGAGGCCCAGCATGTCGCGGACGACCTCGGTCCTGACCGTCTCGCCCCGGTCGCCCTGGACCAGAGCCTGGTCCAGCAGGCTGAGGCCGTCGCGCACCGAACCCTCGGCGGCGCGGGCGATCAGGGCGAGGGCGTCCTGCTCGATCTTCATCCCCTCGCGGTCAGCGATGCGGGCGAGGTGTTCGACGAGGATTTCCGGCTCGACGCGGCGCAGGTCGAAACGCTGGCAGCGGCTGAGGATGGTCACCGGCACCTTGCGGATCTCGGTGGTGGCGAAGATGAATTTGGCGTGCGGCGGCGGCTCTTCCAGCGTCTTCANTCCGGCTCGACGCGGCGCAGGTCGAAGCGCTGGCAGCGGCTGAGGATGGTCACCGGCACCTTGCGGATCTCGGTGGTGGCGAAGATGAATTTGGCGTGCGGCGGCGGCTCTTCCAGCGTCTTCAGCAGGGCGTTGAAGGCCTGGTTCGACAGCATGTGGACTTCGTCGAGGACATAGACCTTGTAGCGCGCCTCGACGGGGGCGTAGCGGACGCTCTCGATGATGTCGCGGATGCCGTCGATGCCGGTGTGGGAGGCGGCGTCCATCTCGACCACGTCCATATGCTGGCCGGCCATGATGGAGGCGTCGTGGCGGCCCTGGTCGGTCAGGGCCAGCGACGGGCGGTCGATGCTGTCGGTCTCGTTGTTGAGCGCGCGGGCCAGCAGCCGGGCGGTGGTCGTCTTGCCGACCCCGCGGACGCCGGTGAGCATGAAGGCGTGGGCGATGCGGCCGGTGGCGAAGGCGTTGGTCAGGGTGCGGACCATGGCCTCCTGGCCGATCAGGTCCTCGAAGGTGTGCGGCCGGTATTTGCGGGCCAGGACGGTGTAGGCCTCGCCGTCGTCGACATGGGCCGCGGGGCCGGAGTCGGCGGGAGCGGCGCGTTTGGCGGCTTTGGCCTCCGGCTTCGGCTCGTCAGGAATTGCGGCGGCTTCGGCCTCCCGCATGCCAGCGGGTTCGGGCGCGCCGAACATGTCGTCGGTGTCGGGATCGCGCTCGACGACGTCGCCGTCGGGGGCGTCTTCCTCCCACGGAGGGCCATCGAGACTCGGATCGGCGTCGCTCATGCCTGATCCTTAGCGCGACAGCGCGCGGCTGCCACCCCCGCCACGCATCACGACGGTGGATTGCAGAGAAGCCTTGCGGCAGGCGAACGCCGTGTTAAGCCAAACGCCAAGGTTGAATCACGGGGGAACGTCATGCTTCGGTCTGTAATGATGGGAGCGATGCTCTCCCTGGCGCTGGCGGGCGCCGCGGCCGCCGAGCCGTTCCGGTCCTTCGCGGACCTTTGCCTGTCGACGGACGCCAGCGCGCGGGTCGCCGGTGGCGCGGCCAAGGGTTCAGGCTGGAGGGACGTGACGACGCAGATGGCCGCCGAAATGGGCGACATGGGCGAGGAGTTCCAGGACATCGCCGTCTACTTCAACTTCGATCCGGCCAGCGCCGGACGCCTGTCGCCGGATCAGTCCATCGAAATCCTGGTGACCGGCTGGGGCGACGGCGAGGCTGTGATGGACACCAAGGGGGTGGTTCTGGACCTTTGCGGCGTGTTGTCGCCCGAAGCGGATGCGCTGACGATGAGCAAGCGGGTGTCGGATCATCTGGGCGTGCCCTCCTCCACCAACGACGACGAGACCTTGTGGCTGTATTCGCGGCAGGGTGACCGGTTCGTATCCGAGGCGGCCCTGGTGGACGCCGAGGACGACATCTTCATGGAGGCCGCCCGCGAGCGCAGCCTGTACGCCGTGTACGTGTTCGAGGAAGACGGAATGGCCGGCCTGTTCGTCGGCGCGGTGCGTCCCGAGGCGAAGGCGCAGGACCGCTGAATTCCAGGGTGAGGTGGAGACCGCGACCCGAAGGGGAATTCGTTGTGGCTGCTGCCTTCCGGCCCTGACCAGGTTGGCGAAGCCTTCGCCCGCGATCTCCAAGGCCGATATGACGATTCCCGCTCGCGGATGCAAGCGCGGCCTTGCTAGACGGGTGTATGNGCTGCCTTCCGGCCCTGACCAGGTTGGCGAAGCCTTCGCCCGCGATCTCCAAGGCCGATATGACGATTCCCGCTCGCGGATGCAAGCGCGGCCTTGCTAGAGGACTGTCATGGCCCTCCCCGCCCTGAACACCTTCTCCGGCAATCCGCTCGACCGCGCCGGCGACCTTCGCAACGATCCCGACTGGCTGGCGGAACAGGCCGCCAACCCCGAGGCCGTAGCCATGGCGCTGTGGGAAGGGCGGCCCCTGATCGAGACGGCGGGCGAACCGCGGCTGGCGTGGCTGGCCCTGACCCACGCCCGGGCCCTGGTCCCGGACCGCGAACTGTTCCTTGGGCTGTGGAAGGGCGCGCCCTGTTTCGCGGTCGAGATCGAGGGTTCGGCCGATCCGGCCGCCGGGCCGCTGGCCGGGCTGGGGGCCTTTCACGAGATGCGCGAGGCGGCGGCCCTGCTGCCCGGCCCCGACGCGGCCATGGCGGGGACGGCCAAGTCGCTGTTCGACTGGCGGCGGCGGCACGGCTTCTGCGCCGCCTGCGGGGTCGAGAGCGACAATGCCTGCGGCGGCTGGAAGCGGGTCTGCCCGGCCTGCGGCGTCGAGCATTTCCCGCGCGTCGACCCGGTGACCATCATGCTGCCGGTGTTCAGGGGCGGGGCCGAGCCGATCTGCCTGCTGGGGCGTCAGGCGGCCTGGCCGGAGGGGCGGATGTCGGCGCTGGCGGGGTTCCTGGAGCCGGGAGAAACCATCGAGGCGGCCTGCGCCCGCGAGATCGCCGAGGAGGCGGGCCTGACCGTGACGGGGGTGCGCTACCACTCCAGCCAGCCCTGGCCCTTCCCCTCGCAGCTGATGATCGGCCTGATCGCCGAGGTCGACAGCATGGACGCCCGGCCCGACCAGACCGAACTGGAGGCCGTGGCCTGGCTGACCCGGGCGGAGGCGCGGGCGTGTCTGGCGGGGACGCATCCGTCGATCAAGGCGCCGCTGAAGATCGCCATCGCCCGGACGCTGCTGCAGGCGTGGGTGGACGGGTTCGAGGCCTAGCCGGCGGCCAGCTTCCGCGCCGCCGCGAGGTCGTCCGGATTGTCGACAGACAGCGGGGCTTCGTCGATCACCGCGGCCCAGATCTGCAGGCCCATCTCCAGAGCCCGGAGTTGTTCCAGCTTTTCGCGACGCTCCAGCGGCGACGGCGGGGCGGTGCAGAACCGCTCGAGGGCGGCGCGGCGATAGCCGTACAGACCGATGTGCCGCCAGACGGGGGCGTCGCCGTACAGGGTCGAGCGGGTGAAATAGAGGGCGCGGCCGTGGCGTTCGCCTTCGGACAGGGCGACGACCGCCTTGACGACATCCGGATTGGCGCGGTCGGAGCGGTCGGCCTCGGGCGCGATCAGGGTGGCGATGTCGCAGGCCGGCTCGCCGTGCAGCAGGGCGGCGCAGGCCGTGGCCAGGCCGGGATGGGCGAACGGCATATCGCCCTGCAGATTGATGACGGCGTCGTGGAGGCCCCCCGGATCGATGGCGTCCAGCGCGGCGCGGATGCGGTCCGAGCCGGACGGCAGGTCCGGATCGGTCAGGACGGCGACGCCGCCGTCCGCCTCGATGGCCGCGACGATCGCGGCATCCCCCGCGGCCACCGCGACCGGCAGGCCCGACAGGGCGGCCTGGCGGTACGCCCGCACGATCATCGGCACCCCGCCGATGTCAGCCAGCGGCTTGCCCGGCAGGCGGGTCGCGGCCATGCGCGCGGGGATCAGGATCAGGGGGTTCACGTTCAGGTCCCGGGACAGACAGACGACTGCGACGCTCCGGCGGCCTTCCGCCGGTTGCGAAGGCCGCGCTAGCGTGTAAGAGACGCCCACGCAAGAATTCGCCCCGCCGGTCAGTCGGTCGGGCCTCAGAAACGGGATGAGACGACGCGCATGAGCGGCGATCTGAAGTGGAACAAGATTCTGGGCGCCGGTCTGGCGACCGCCTTCGTCATTATCGGCCTGCAGCAGGTGACGGGCGCGATTTATCATACCGAAGCCCCTGAAAAGATGGGCTATTTCGTAGACGCCCCGGAAGAGGCCGCCGCGGGAGCCGCTGAAGCGGTCCTGCCGCCCGACTGGGGTACGGTGCTTCCGGCCGCCGATCTGGCCGCCGGCGAGGCCGCCTTTGCGCGCTGCCAGGCCTGCCACACGGCGACGGCAGGCGGACCCAATGGAATCGGCCCGAATCTGTTCGGCGTCGTCGGCCGGGCCGTGGCCAGCCATGCGGGCTTCGCCTATTCGGACGCCATGCAGGCCCACAAGGGCGCTGCTCCGACCTGGACCCTGGATGAGCTTGACCAGTTCATCACCGCGCCGGGACGCCACGTGCCGGGCACCAAGATGTCGTTCGCCGGCATCCGCGACACCAACACCCGCGTCAATCTGATCGCCTGGCTGCGAAGCCAGGGGTCGGGCGGCGTGGCCATCCCCGCGCCCGACCCGGCGCGTCAGCCCGGCGCCGCGCCCGCGGCCGCGGCCGAAGGCGACGCTCCGGTCGCCGGCGCCGAATCAGCCGGCGCCGAGAACGGCGGCCAGACGGGCGCCGCGCCCGACACGGGGGCCGCGGCCCAGCCGACGACGGCGGCCACGCCCGCCGCCCCGCCGGCCTCGACCAGCCCGGCGCCGCCGAACAACTGAGCCCCGCAGGCTCGATATGAATGGAAGGGCGGTCCTCGGGCCGCCCTTTTTCGTTCCGCTCAGAGGCGACGGAACACCGGCCCCGGCGAGCCCTCGACCCGATGGCGGGCGTCCGCGTCCGCGAACGGCTCGATCACGACTCCGCCCAGACGACCGACGGCGTGCAGCACGCGGCCGCCGTCCAGCATCAAGCCGGCGTGGCCGTTCCACGGTCCCTCGTCGGGATCCAGCCAGATGACCAGATCGCCCCGACGCGCCTGACCGGAGGCAACCGCCCGGCCGAGTTCGGCCTGCAGATCAGCATAACGGGGCCCGGGAAGGCCGCAGGCGTAAAGCGCCTGTTGCACCAGACCGCAGCAGTCCGTGCCCAGCGACGAGCGGCCGCCCAGCCTGTAGGGCGTTCCAATCAGACGCTCGGCGACCTCGACGGGCGAAGCGGCGAATTCTCCGACCGGCGTCAGACCGGTCACGTCCGCGGGATCGACGACGAAGGCGTTGAGCGGCAGGGCGGCGTCGAGGCCGGCGACACAGTGCGTCGGCCGCGGCGCGCCCTCGGCCAGGTCGCTCGCGTCGATCCAGCCGACGACGCCGTCCCGGCGCGCGCGGCCCCACAGGCGGTCGCCGCGGCCGTCGAGCACGTCGAAGGCCTCGCCGAAGATCAACTGGTCGATGGGGTGTTCGCCGGGGGCGGCGTCGGCGTGGATGTCCGCAACCGCGACGGCGCAATGCATCGCCCGCACCGCGCGGAAGGCCGCGGCGCGCACGACGCCTTCCAGCGCCTGCTCGGCCAGATCGGGCCGGGCGAGCGTGGTGCGGGGATCGAGAATGGCGGCGGCTGCAGTCAAGCGTGGGCTCGTCCGGTTGAGCCGTTGTGGTAACGCAAGAAGCCGAAAGGGCCGTTAACGAACGGAGGCTTTGTTGTGGCCATATCGGCGGGAAAGCATCTCGAAACAGGCCCTCAGGGCCTGCGCCTCTCCGCCCTCGGGCCAGCCCGGACGCGCGCGCGGGTTCCAGGCGAAGATGTCCATATGGGCCCAGGCGCCGGTGGTCGGGGCGAACCGCTGCAGGAACAGGGCGGCGGTCACCGAACCGGCCTGGGCCCAGGCGGCGGAGTCATTGCGCAGGTCGGCGATCTCTGTTTCCAGCGCGGCCCGATAGCCCGGCCACAGGGGCATCCGCCACAGGGGGTCGCCGACGGCGCGGGCGGCCGCGAGCAGATCGGCCGCCAAGGCCTCGTCGTCGGTGTAGAGCGGCGGGAGCTCCGGCCCGAGGGCGATGCGGGCGGCGCCGGTCAGGGTGGCGAAGTCGAGAGTGAGCTCCGGCGAATGCTCGCCGGCCCGGGTCAGGATGTCGGCGAGGATCAGCCGACCCTCGGCGTCGGTGTTGCCGATCTCGATGGTCAGGCCCTTGCGGCTGTTCAGGATGTCGCCGGGGCGGAAGGCGTCGGCGGAGATGGCGTTCTCGACCGCGGCCACCAGCACGACCAGCCGCACGGGCAGTCCCGCCTGCATGACCAGCCGGCCGAGGGCGAGGGCGTGGGCCGAGCCGCCCATGTCCTTCTTCATATTGCGCATGCCGGCGGCGGCCTTGATGTCGAGCCCGCCGGAATCGAACACCACCCCCTTGCCGACCAGGGCGACCAGCGGCAGGTCGGCGCGGTCCAGATTCCAGCCGATCTCGATGACGCGCGGCGCGCGGTGCGGGGCGGCGGCGCGGCCGACGGCGTGAACCGCCGGATAGTTGTCGTCCAGCAGGGCGTCGCCGGTGACGACGGCGATGGCGGCCCCCGCCTCAGCGGCGATCTCGCGGGCGATGGTCTCGATCTGAAGGGGCCCCATGTCGGCCGCCGGCGTGTCTACCATCTCGCGGGCGAGGGCGCAGGCCGAGGCGATCCGCATCGTCGCCGCCAGATCGAGACCCTCCGGCGCGGCCAGCCGAACACGGTCGCGGTCGGGCCGGGCCTTGTAGCGGTCGAAGACATAGGCCCCCAGCAGGAAGGCCAGGGCGGCCTTGCGCGCGTCCTCCGGTTCCGCCTCGAGCCGGTAGAGGCCCGGCGGCAGCTTCGCCGGCAGGGCGCGGGCGGACAGGGGGTCGAAGGTCTCTCCGACGCCGACCAGAATCGCGGCGATCCCGCCCCCGCCGTCGGGCGCGACCAGCATCTGGCCGGGCTTGCCCGTGAAGCCGTTGGTCTCCGCCCAGCCCTGCTGGGCCTCATCGATCCGTCCTGCGGGCCCCACGAACCGCACCGGGATCGCGCCCGTGGCGTCAGCGGTCAGCAGGTCGGGATGCAGGGCGGACATGGACGACGGCCTTTCCGGCCGGCGACGGCCGATCTTAACCAAGGATTGACGCGAAGGGCGGACTCTGGCCCCCGAACCTTCCGGAGCGCCTCCATGTCGCGCACGACAGCCTCTATCGCAATCCTCGTCCTGCTTTCGGGCGTGGCCGCTCCGGCCTTGGCCGATCCAGCCGCCCCTCCGGCCCAGGCGCAGCCCCAGGCCGCCGTCGCGCGCCGGCCGGCCACCGCCGAGGTGCGCGCGGCCTATGATCGGTCCGACGCCCTCAGCCGGTCGGTGTTCTGGACCGACCAGGCCGACATCGATCCCCGCGATCCCGTCGCCGGGGTCAAGGCGGCGCAGGCGCTGCGGGATCTCGGCCGCTACGATCAGGCCGCCGAGATCGCCCAGCGGGTGCTGGTGATCCAGCCCGGCAACGTCGACGCCATGCTGGAGGTCGGGCGCGCCCACATCGCGCGGGGTCAGGCCTTCTATGGCGTCGCGGCCCTCGAGCAGGCCCGCACCGCCCGCCCGGGCGACTGGGAAGCCTGGTCGCTGCTGGGTGCCGCCTACGAACAGGTCCGCCGGCCCGACGACGCCCGCGCCGCCTGGGCCCAGGCCCTGGCCATCTCGCCCGACAATCCCGCCGTCCTGACCAATATGGCCATATCGGCCATGGCCCAGGGCGACGCCGCCACGGCCGAGCCGCTGCTGCGCCGCGCCGCGGCCCAGCCGGGCGCCTCGCTGAAGGTGCGGCTGAACCTGGCCATGGTGCTGGGCCTGACCGGCAAGATGGGCGAGGCGGAACAGATCCTGCGCCGCGACCTGCCGCCCGAGGCCGCCGACGCCAATCTGAAATGGCTGCGGGAGCGCGCCGACGGCGCCGGCGTGGATCAGGCCCGGACCTGGGGCTCGCTCCAGGGCGGCTGATCGCCTATATTTCCGCCCATGATCGACGAGCTCTACAGCGCGCGCATTCTGAAGCTGGCGGCCAATCTGCCGCACAGCGGACGGCTGGCCGCGCCCGAGGGCACCGGCGAGCGGGTCGCAAAACTGTGCGGATCGAAGGCCATCGCCGATGTGACGCTGGACGAGGCCGGTCAGGTTCTCGAATTCGCCCAGGACGTGAAGGCCTGCGCCCTCGGCCAGGCGGCGGCGGGCGTGCTGGGCGAGAGCGTGATCGGCGCCTCGCTGGATGAACTCGTTCAGGCGCGCGACGCCATGTCCGCCATGCTGAAGGCCGACGGCGAGGGCCCGACGGGCCGTTTCGAGGGGCTGCGCGCCCTGAAGCAGGTGGCGGACTATCCCGCGCGCCACGCCTCGACCATGGTCGCCATAGAGGCGACGCTGGACGCGGTGCGGCAAGCCCTGGCCCGTAAGGGCCCGGATACGCGAACTAGGCTCGCCGGGGCTGCCTGACGGCCGTTGCCCCTGCGCTCATTGCGGGGGATAAGCGCGGCGACATGGCTTCCGGCGGACCTCTCTATGAACGCGGCGTGCGGCTGGCCCATCGCGGCTACAAGCTGACGCTGTCGCCCCTGATCGGGCAGCAATGCCGGTTCCTGCCGACCTGTTCGGACTATGGCCGGGACGCGCTGATCCAGCATGGACCGGTCAAGGGGGGATGGCTGACGGTCAGACGCCTCTGCAAATGCCACCCCTTCGGCCAATCGGGCTACGACCCGGTTCCGCCTGTAAAGACAGACTGATGATCGATCTCAAATTCCCCGACGGCGCCTCGCGCCAGTATCCCGACGACGCCACGGGCCGTGACGTCGCCGCCTCCATCTCGCCGTCGCTGGCCAAGCGGGCGGCGCTGGTGGCCCTGAACGGCGAGCAGCGCGATCTGGACCGGCCCCTCGGCGGGTCCGGCGACTTCAGGCTGATCATGCGCGACGATCCGGAAGCGCTGGAAACCATCCGCCACGACGCCGCCCACGTGCTGGCCCAGGCGGTGCAGGAGCTGTTCCCGGGGACGCAGGTCACCATCGGCCCGGCGATCGAGGACGGCTTCTATTACGACTTCCACCGCGAGGAGCCATTCTCGACCGACGACTTCGCCGCCATCGAGAAGAAGATGGCCGAGATCGTCGATCGCGACGAGAAGCTGGTCCGCGAGGTCTGGGACCGCGACGACGCGATCAAGCATTTCGAGCGCGTCGGAGAGACGTTCAAGGCCGAGCTGATCCGCGATCTTCCGGGTACAGAGGAAATCACCGTCTACCGCTCGGGCGGCTGGCTGGACCTGTGCCGGGGGCCGCATTTCCCGACGACGAAATTCGTCGGCAAGGCGTTCAAGCTGACCAAGCTGGCGGGCGCCTACTGGCGCGGCGATCACCGCAATCCGCAGCTGCAGCGCATCTATGCGACGGCCTGGGCCTCGAAGGAGGACCTGGACGCCTATCTGCTGCGCGTCGAGGAGGCCGAGAAGCGGGATCACCGCAAGATCGGCAAGGCCATGGGCCTGTTCCACATGCAGGAGGAAGGCCGGGGCATGGTSTTCTGGCATCCCAAGGGCTGGGAGCTGTGGCGCGTGCTGGAGGCMTAYATGCGYCGCCGGCTGGACGCCGCGGGCTATGTCGAGGTCAAGACGCCGCAGGTGCTGGACCGGACCTTCTGGGAGA
>NZ_LMFL01000043.1:0-37592 GCF_001426805.1 Brevundimonas sp. Root1423 | reverse complement strand
ATCGAGTCGACCTCGTCGACGATGGCGAAATGGTGCGGRCGCTGCACCATCTCCTTGCGGTCATAGACCAGRTTGTCGCGCAGRTAGTCGAAGCCGAATTCGTTGTTGGTGCCGTAGGTGATGTCGGCCGCATAGGCCGCCTGGCGCTGGCCCGACGACAGGCCGTTGACGATGACGCCGACCTCCATGCCGAGGAAGCGGTAGACCCGGCCCATCCATTCGGCGTCGCGCCGCGCCAGATAGTCGTTGACGGTGATGACGTGCACGCCCTTGCCGGACAGGGCGTTCAGATAAACGGCCGCCACGGCGACCAGGGTCTTGCCCTCGCCGGTGCGCATCTCGGCGATGCCGCCGTCGTGCAGGATCATGCCGCCGGCCAGCTGGACGTCGTACTGACGCTGGCCCAGCACCCGCTTGGACGCCTCGCGGGCGACCGCGAAGGCCTCGTTCATGATCTTGTCGAGGGTCTCGCCCGCCGCCAGCCGGTCGCGGAAGGCGTCGGTCATCATCCGGAGTTCGTCGTCGCTGAGCGCCGCGTACTTCGGCTCCAGCGCGTTGATCTTCTGGACCCGGCCCATGAAGTCCTTGACCTTGCGGTCATTGGAGGAGCCGAAAAACTTCTTGGCGATGCCGAGCATGGATGATCCGAAGGCGGGCGAGCGACAGGGGCTCTGGTACTGGAAGGTCTCGAAGGAGCGGCGACGACTTGGCCCGGAGGTCTCCGGCGTCGTCGGCCCGGCGCCCTGCTACACAGGCGCGCGCGAGGGCCGCGCGAACGTTCGAAAACCCCTCGACTTGGGCGCAGGCGGGACTTAAGCACCGACCTTATCCCTGTCAACGCGAGGGCCATGAATGTTCCGAAGGCGGGCGAGCGACAGGGGCTCTGGTACTGGAAGGGTCCCGAAGGACCAGCGACGACTTTGCCGAAGGACCTCCGGCGTCGTCGGCCCGGAGCGCCTGTACAGGCGCGCGCGAGGGCCGCGCGAACGTTCGAAAACCCCTCGACTTGGGCGCAGGCGGGACTTAAGCACCGACCTTATCCCTGTCAACGCGAGGGCCTTTCCCGCCCCGTGACGGAGCGCGCCCCCGATGAGGCTTTCCACCCCCTTCGCACCCGTCCTGATCGCCGTCTGCATGGCGCTGTCGCTCGGCGTGGCGGCCTGTGGCCGGGGCGCCGGCGCCGACCGTCCGCCCGAGCCGGGCGACCGGGCCGTGGCGAAGGTCCAGGACCAGACCATCTGGGCCTCCGACGTCAAGCGCGAGGCGGTGGCGCAGGGGCTGGTGGGCGAGGGCGAGCCGCTGGACGTCACCAGCGACCTGTTCCGACGCGTGCTGGACGAGGTGATCGACCAGAAGCTGCTGGCCGCGGAGGCCGACCGCCGCGGTCTGGACAACTCCGCCCTCGCCCAGCGCCGACTGGAGGCGACCCGCGAACGCATCCTCGGCGACATGCTGGTGGAGACGGTGGTCAACGGGACCATCTCCGACCGCGCGGTCGAGACCATCTACCAGGAGCAGGTCCGGCTGGCGCAGACATCCGAGGAAATCCGCGTCCGCCTGATCCTGTCGCGGACCCGGCCCGAGGCCGACGCCGTCATCGGCATACTGGCGCAGGGCGCGGCCTTCGAGGCCGTGGCCGCCGAAAGCTCGATCGACGACGCCACCCGCTATTCCGGGGGCGATCTGGGCTACCGGACGCTGGACGTCATGCCCGAGGCCTACGCCAACGCCCTGCGCGACAAGCCCGCCGGCTCGACCGTCGGACCGTTCCAGACCGAGGGCGGCTGGGCCGTGCTGCGGGTCGAGGACCGCCGCCGCGAGACGCCGCCGACGCTGGAACAGGCCCGGCCGCAGATCGTCCGCTATCTGACCTATGAAGGCGTGCGCCAGCTGCTGGAGCAGCTGCGCGGCAAGGCGAAGGTGGACATCCTGCTGGAGGGCGACGCGGCCCGGACCCAGGAACCGGCTTCGGCCCCCCGTTCGGCCGTGGCCCCCGCCCCGGCGGCCCCGGCTGCGACCGCAGGGCCTGCGCCCGTCCCCGCTGCCCCTGCGAAGAAGTCATGAGCCGTCCACCCGAGAGCCGCGCCTCGACCGGCCAGAAGTTCGAACAGGCGCTGGAAAAGGCGCTGGACCCGCTGGCCACGGCGCTGAAGCGCGCCACCACGCCGGCGTCGAAGCCAGCCGCGCCCGGCAAGCCCGGTCTCGAAATCTCGCCGCTGGCCGTGCCCTTCCCGATCATTCCGCCCATCGGCGGCGTCGGGATCGCCACCGCCCGCGCCGGCTTCTACAAACATGAGCGCGATGACCTGGTGGTGTTCCGCTTCGCCCGCGGGACCACCTGCGCCGGCGTCTTCACCCGGCACAAGATCGGCTCGGCGCCGGTCGACTGGTGCAAGCGGCATCTGGACGGGACCGAGGGCGGGAACGATGTCCGCGGCCTGGTCGTCAACGCGGGCTGCGCCAACGCCTTCACCGGCAAGGCCGGGGCCGACGCCGCCCGGCGCACCGCCTCCGAGCTGGCCAAACGCTTCGGCTGCCGTCAGCGCGACGTCATGCTGGCCTCGACCGGGGTGATCGGCGTCGTGCTGGACGACCGCAAGATCACCGCCCGTCTGAACGAGATCGAGACCGCCCTCGACGGCGACATGCCCCCGACCGAGCAATGGGCGCGGGCCGGTCTGGGCATCATGACCACCGACACCTTCCCGAAGGGCGCCTGGGCCGAGTGCCGGATCGACGGCCATACCGTGCGCATCGCCGGCATCGCCAAGGGGTCGGGCATGATCGCGCCGGACATGGCCACCATGCTGGCCTTCATCGTCACCGACGCGGCCATCGCCCCGCCGGTGCTGCGCGCCCTGCTGGGCCTGCACGTCCGCACCACCTTCAACAGCGTCACGGTCGATGGCGACACCTCGACCAATGACACCTGCCTGCTGTTCGCCACCGGCTCCTCGGGCGCCCCGCGCATCGGCCGGGTCGGCGACCGCCGGCTGAAGGAATTCTCGGCCGCCCTGGACAAGGTCATGCTCGACCTCGCCCACCAGCTGGTCCGCGACGGCGAGGGCGCGACCAAATTCGTCCGCGTCACCGTCGAGGGCGCGGCCTCGCCCGGCTCGGCCCGCAAGCTGGCCAAGTCGATCGCCGACAGTCCCCTGGTCAAGACCGCCCTGGCCGGCGAGGACGCCAACTGGGGCCGCGTGGTCATGGCCGTGGGCAAGACGGACGAGCCGGTCGACCGCGACCGCCTGGCCATCCGCTTCGGCCCCCACGTCGCCGCCGTCGACGGCGCGCCGTCCCCTACCTACGACGAGGCGAAGATGAGCGCCTATATGAAGAACGCCGAGATCGACATCACCGTCGACGTCGGCTCGGGCCGCGCCTCGGCCACGGTCTGGACCTGCGACCTGACCAAACGCTACGTCGAGATCAACGGCGACTATCGCTCGTGAGCGCCGGCTCTTCCCTGACAGAAAGCCTCCCCACCGTCCTCGTCGTCGCCGTGGCCCTGATCGACGCCGACGGCCGGGTGCTGATCGCCCAGCGGCCGGAAGGCAAACAGCTGGCCGGGCTGTGGGAATTCCCGGGCGGCAAGGTCGAGCCCGGCGAACGGCCCGAGGCGGCCCTGATCCGCGAGCTGAAGGAAGAGCTGGGCATCGACGTCAACGAGGCCTGCCTGGCCCCGTTCGTGTTTACCAGCCACGCTTACGAATCCTTTCACCTGTTGATGCCACTCTGGCTATGCCGACGCTGGTCGGGGCAGGTGCAGAACCGCGAGCACGCGGCGCTGAAATGGGTGAGGCCGAACCAGCTTTCGGACTGGCCCATGCCGCCGGCCGACGAACCCCTGGTCGCCTGGCTGCGCGACCTGCTCTAGCCGCCGGAAGGAGGGGGCCGATGCTGCGACGCTTCCTTTCCCGGTTCCGCCGCGACGAAAGCGGGGCCACGGCCATCGAATACGGCATGATCCTGGCGCTGATGTTCCTCGTCATCATCGGCGCGCTGCACGCCTTCGGCGCGACCGCGGACGGCCTGTTCCAGCGGACGATGAACGCCCTGCGCAGCGCGATGGGCGGCTGATCCTTCGGCTGCCCGAGGCCGTCAGTCCTCGCCGGTCTGCTCCCTGACGCCCAGCGCATCCGCCAGCCGCATCTTCGCAGAACCCCTTGGCAGCGGCTTCTGCTGGCTCTCGTGCGGGGCCCAGCCGGCCAGATGGACGATCTCGAACGTCGCCGGAATCCGCCCGTCGGCCTCGCCGAACCGCTCGGCGTACAGCTGCGCCGCCCGGCCCGCGACCCCGCGCGTCAGCGGCCGCAGGGGGCCGGCGAGCACATTGGTCTCGCCCATGGCCCGGAGGTCCCGGACCAGGGCGAACAGGTCCGGATAACGCACCGTCACCCGGTCGACGTCGGCCACCGGCAGGGCGAAGCCGGCCCGCTGCAGCAGGGCCGCGCCGTCGAAGCCGTCGGCGAAGGGGGACACCCGCGCCTGGGCTCCGCCGCGCGCCTCCAGCTCGGCCTCGGTCAGGACCGCGCGCAGCTCCTTCAATGTCCCCGCCCCCAGCAACGTCCCCAGAAACAGGCCGTCCGGCTTCAGGGCCCGCCGGATCTGGGCGAGGGCCCCGGGCAGATCATTGGCCCAGTGCAGGCTCATGAGCGAGACGATCAGGTCCTGAGACTCGTCTGGAACGCCCAGCGCCGCCATGCCCGGGCCGGCCCGGGCCGCGCGGTCCCCCGCTTCGACAACCGGCCCGACCCGCCCCTGGGCGGCGCTGCCCTTCAGGGCGGCGGCGAAGGCCCCGGGATGGGCCGACAGGTCCAGCACCGTCGGCCAGTCTCGCATCAGGGCCTCGAGACTGCCCACCGCGTTGTCGGCGGCGCGGGCGTGCAGGAAGTCGGCGCTGGCGATCGTCGTCTCGCTGCGCGCAAGCCTTGCCGTACGGCGCGGAACGTCGAAGATGCGGGGGGTACCGGAGGAGGCGTTCATGGGCCTGCAGGATGGGGGCTGGCGCGACCGATTGAAAGCGGGCGGGCTGCAGATCGCGCGCGGCGCGCGGTCGCTGGGGCGCGGCGTGACCGATCTGCTGCTGCCGCCCCTCGCCTGGGACAGCCCCGAGGCCGCCGCCTCGGCCGGCCTGACGCCCGACGCCTGGAGCCGCGTGGTCTTTCTGGAGGATCCGGTCTGCGACGGCTGCGGCGCGGCCTTCGGGATGGACGGCGGCGCCTTCGCATCGCCGCGCTGCGCCGCCTGCGTGGCCCAACCCTACGCTTTCGACCGGGCCCGGGCGGCCTGCGTCTATGACGCCGCCTCGCGCGGGCTGATCCTGAAATTCAAGCACGGCGACCACCAGCCGTACGCCCCCCTGTTCGCCCGCTGGGTCAGCCGCTCGGCCGCGCCCCTGCTGGCCGAGGCCGACGCCGTCGCCCCCGTGCCCCTGCACCGCCTTCGCCTGCTGTCGCGCCGCTTCAACCAGGCGGCCGAGATCGCCCGCCCCCTCGCCCGGGACGCCGGCCTCGACTATCTGCCCGACGCCCTGATCCGCCAGACCCACACCACCAGCCAGGGCGGCAAGTCGGCCCGGGGCCGCCGCCTGAACGTCAAAAAGGCTTTCGCGGTCTCGGTCGAGGGCCGCCGTCGGATCAAGGGCCGCCGCATCCTTCTGGTCGACGACGTGTTGACCACTGGCGCCACCGCAGAGGCCTGCGCCCGCGCCCTGCTAGACGCCGGGGCGCGGGCCGTCGATCTCGCGGTCGTGGCCCGGGTGCGAACCGCCCGCGAACTGCCTATGTAGGCGGAACAGTTTTTCAGGAGTGCCGCGTGGCCGACATCATCATCTACACCAAGCCCGGCTGCGGCTACTGCCACGCCGCCAAGGCCCTGCTCGATGAAAAGGGCGCCGACTACACCGAGATCGTCGCCTCCAGCGACCCCGCGAAGAAGCAGGAGATGATCCAGAAGTCCGGCGGCCGGATGACCTTCCCGCAGATCTTCATCGACGGAAAACACATCGGGGGCTCCGACGACCTGCACGCGCTTGACCGGAAAGGCGCGCTGGACGCATTGCTGGAGGCCTGATGGCCCCGCTTCCGATCGCCCTGATCCAGACCCGCACCCCGGCCTCGCCGGCGGCTTCCTTCGCCCATGTCGAGCCGCTGATCCGCGAGGCCGCGGCGGGCGGGGCGAAACTGATCCTGACGCCGGAGGCGACCAATTTCCTGATCAGGGACAAGGATCGGCGCGACGCCGTCCTGACCACCCACGATCAGGACGAGACGGTCGCAAGACTGCGCGACCTGGCCCGGGAATTGGGCGTCTGGCTGCTGATCGGCTCGGCCATCGTCCGGTCCGGCCATCAGGGGGACGACCGCGCCGCCAACCGCTCCCTGCTGATCGACGACCGGGGCGGGATCGCCGCGGCCTATGACAAGCTGCATGTCTTCGACGTCGATCTGCCGACCGGAGAACGCTGGCGCGAAAGCGCCACCATCCGGCCGGGCGAGGAAGCCGTCGTCGCCGACACGCCGTGGGGCCGTCTGGGCCTGACCATCTGCTACGACATCCGCTTCCCCCAGCTGTACCGCGCCCTGGCGAAAGCCGGGGCGGTGATGATCGCCGTGCCCGCCGCCTTCACTGTTCCGACCGGCGAGGCCCACTGGGAGACCCTGCTGCGGGCGCGCGCCATCGAAACCGGCTGCTGGATCCTGGCGCCCGCCCAGGCCGGCGCCCATGAGGATGGCCGACGCACCTGGGGCCGCTCGACCGTCGTCGCGCCGTGGGGCGAGGTGGCCGCGAAACTGGACCACGACCTGCCGGGCGTGCTGTTCGCCACGCTGGATTTCGACGCCGTCGACCGCGCCCGCGCCGCCATCCCCCAACTGGCCCACGACCGCGAATTCGCGGGGCCGCGATGATCCGCTACGCTCTCAGATGCCAGCACGAACACGCCTTCGAGGCCTGGTTCGGGGCCTCCGGCGACTATGACGACCAGGTCGCCCGCGGCCTCGTCGAATGCCCGCTCTGCGGCTCGCGCGACATCTCCAAACAGATCATGTCGCCCGCCGTGACCGGCACGAAGAAGGCCGTCTTCCAGTCCGACATGGCCCGCATGCAGACCCTGATGACGCAGGCCGCGCGCGAGGTGCGCCGCCATGTGGAGCAGAATTTCGACTACGTCGGCGACGGCTTCGCCCGCGAGGCCCGGGACATCCACGAAGGCCGCTCCGAGAAACGTGAAATCTACGGCGAGGCCACCCCGGCCGAGGTGAAGAAGCTCAGGGAGGACGGCGTGCCCTGCGCGCCCCTGCCCCCGCTGCCGCCCGATCCGGCCAAGGCGCACTGACGCGTGGACCAGGGGGATCGCTATCAGGAGTTCGATCCGCCGGCGGCCCTCCGCCCCTTCGTCCGCACCCTCTGGACCTATGCCGCGCCCGCGCCCGAGCCGACGGTGCAGCGCATCGCGCCGGACGGCTGCCCCGAACTGATCCTCGACATCGGCTCGCCCTATGAGGAACGGGGCGAGGACGGCGTCTTCCGCCTCCAGCCCCCGGCCCTGTTCGCCGGCCAGATGACCCGGCCGCTGGCCCTGCGTCCGGTCGGCCCGGTCGAGCTGGTCGCCGTCCGCTTCGAGCCCGACGGCGCCCGCGACTGGCTGGGCCATGCCGCGGCCCAGGCCACCGACCGCCGTCTGGACATGACGGCGCGCCTCGACGGCGTAACCGCCCCGGCGGGCGACCCGGCCGCACAGGTCGAGATCATGGTGCGCATTCTGGACGACCACCGCCGTCGCAACGCCTGGTCGCTGGACCCGGCGGTGCGCGCCGAAATCGAGGCCGCCGAAGGCGACAGGCCGCCTGCCCGTTCACCTGGCGAGCAGCGCGCCCTTCAGCGCCACTTCCAGGAGCGCGTCGGCGTGTCGCCCCGCATGTTGCGCTCGATCCTGCGCTTCCGGCGGGTCTTCGATCACGCCCAGGGCCCGGAGGCCCTCGGCTGGCTCGAGGCGGGTCTGGAAGCGGGGTATTTCGACCAGCCGCAGCTGGCCCGCGACTTCCGCCGCTTTCTCGGCTGCACCGCCACCGAATGGGCCCGGGATCAGGTCGGCCTGGCGCGGAGCATCGCGTCGCAATCCTACAAGCCCGGGCCGCTGTCGCCGCACTAGGGTCCGGTCGCCACAGCCCGTCCGAAGGGATTTTCCATGCTGACCGCCCTGCTCGCCGCCATCCTGGCCCAGACCGCGCCCGTCGCACCGCCCGATCTGTCGTGGATGGCCGGCTACTGGCTCGACTGTTCCAACGGGCGCGAGGCGTCCGAAACCTGGAGCGATCCGCGCGCCGGCCTCAGCGTCGGCCACGCCGTCACCGTCGAGGACGGCCACGCCTCGTTCGAAGTCTCGCACATCGGCCCGACGCCGCAGGGCTTCGCCTATGTCGCCCAGCCCGGCGGCGCGCCGCCCACCGTCTTCGTCCTCGCCGGGAGTGGGCCGGGGCGGGTGGTGTTCGCCAATGCTGAAAACGACTTTCCGACGCGGGTGATCTATGAACGCGCCGGAGACGCCCTCAGGGCCCGGATCGAGGGCGAGGTCGGCGGACAGCCGCGGAGCATGGAATGGAGTTTCAGGGCGGTCCCGCTCAACACCCGATGCCCGGCCTGAATTGGCGGCCGATGACGGCGGCCGATCTGGACGCCGTCGCTGACATCGCCCTCATCGGCTTCCCCGACCATTTCGAGGGCCGGGACTGTTTCCAGAACCGGCTGGCGCTCAACCCGGACGGCTGTTTCGTCCTCGCCGGCGGTGACGGCGAAGCCCGAGGCTATCTGGTCGCCTATCCGTGGCGGGCCGAGGCCGCGCCGGCGCTGAACACCCTGATCGAGGCCATCCCGGCGGACGCCTCGGTGATGTATCTGCACGACCTCGCCCTGCACCCCGCGGTCCGCGGCGGCGGCTGGTCGCGCGAGATCGTCGAGCGGCTCGCCGGTCAGGCGCGCGCCGCGGGGTGGCCGGCCCTGGCGCTGGTGGCGGTCAACGACGCCGCGCCCTTCTGGGAAAGGCGCGGCTTCACTGTCGTCGACACTCCGGCCATGACAGCGAAACTCGCCGGCTACGGCTCGGACGCCCGCTACATGGTCCGGGACCTCAAGGCCTAGCTGCGGGTCCCGCCCCTGGCGGCCATGCAGTCGCGGAAGGCGTCGCTGCGCTGGCCGTGGCCGGTCGAGGCGCGGCAGGCGTCGCGCGCGGCGTCGAACGGCTGGGCGTTCTCGCCGTGCCAGGCCAGGTCCGCGTCGTCGGAGGCGTCGATCACGGTGACGCAGGCCGAGGTCATCAGGGTGGCGGACACGGCGGAAAGGATCAGAAGGCGTTTCATCACGGGGCTCCGTTTCGGGGATAAATCCTCATCCCACCGCGAAGCTTCGCCTGTCCCGTTACATCCCCGAAAGGTGGATGAATTCGCCGTAAGGCCGCGTCAGTCGCGCGTGGCGACCATCATGTAGTTGATCCCGGCGTCCGTCGTTTCGCTCCAGCGATCCGTGAACGGATCATAAGCGAGACCGAAGGGTCCGGTCACCGCGACCGGCTCGGCCGACAGCATCAGCCGGATCTCGTCGGGCTTGAGGAACTGGTTCCAGTCGTGCGTCCCCGCCGGCACCCAGCGCAGGACGTATTCCGCCGCGATCTTGCCGAGCGCCAGCGACTTCAGCGTCCGGTTCAGGGTGGCCACGACCATCATCCCGCCCGGCTTCACCAGCCGCGAACAGGCGCGGATGAAGGCCTCGGGATCGGCGACATGCTCGATCACCTCCATGGTCAGGACCACGTCGAACGGCCCCGCCCCCCCGGCCTCCATCTGCTCCACCGTCGCGGCGCGGTAGGCGATGTCCAGCCCCTGCTGTTCCGCATGGGTCCGGGCGGTGCCGATGTTCTCGGCCGAGGCGTCGATGGCGGTGACCGCGAACCCCATCCGCCGCATCGGCTCGGCGATCAGCCCGCCGCCGCAGCCGACGTCCAGCAGGGTCAGGCCGGCGAACGGCGCGCGCGTCCCGGGATCGCGCCCGAACCGCTCCGCCGCCCGGTCGCGNCCGCCGCAGCCGACGTCCAGCAGGGTCAGGCCGGCGAACGGCGCGCGCGTCCCGGGATCGCGCCCGAACCGCTCCGCCGCCCGGTCGCGGACGAAGGCCAGCCGCGCCGGATTGAATTTGTGCAGCGGCGCGAACGGCCCGCGCGCGTCCCACCATTCCGCCGCCTGGGCCGAAAAGCGCGCCACGTCGGCGGGGTCGATCGACGGCCCCTGCGCCGGATCGTTGAAATCCGGGCGGCTTTGGGGTTTGCGCGCAGATACCGTGTCGTTAGAAGCGGCCATGGGCCGAGGGATGAACCCGCGCGGCCTTCCACGCAAGATGGGGCGATCCGCCACGATGACGCGGCCAGACACGACGCGACTGGTGATGAAGTTCGGCGGCACCTCGATGGGCGACCTCGAGCGGATCCGCCGCGCCGCCCGTATCGTCGCCGCCGAGGCCGCCGCCGGCAAACAGGTCGCCGTCGTCGTCTCCGCCATGGCCGGCNGGGCTATATCGTCTTCCGGCTGGACAGGGCGACCTCGAGCGGATCCGCCGCGCCGCCCGTATCGTCGCCGCCGAGGCCGCCGCCGGCAAACAGGTCGCCGTCGTCGTCTCAGCCATGGCCGGCAAGACCAATGAGCTGGTCGCCTGGACCGACGGCGCCGGCCGCCCGGGCCAGGGGATCGAACCGTCCGACGACGAATACGACGTCGTCGTCGCCTCGGGCGAACAGGTCACCGCCGGCCTGCTGGCGCTGACGCTGCGCAACATGGGGCTGAACGCGCGGACCTGGATGGGCTGGCAGATTCCGATCCTGACCGACGACGCCCACGGCCGCGCCCGCATCGAGGACGTCCCGGGCGAGGTGCTCGGCGCCGCCATGGACAAGGGCGAGATCGCCGTCGTCCCCGGCTTCCAGGGCGTCAGCCGCTCGGGCCGGATCACCACCCTGGGCCGGGGCGGCTCGGACACCTCCGCCGTGGCCGTGGCCGCGGCCCTGAACTGCCCGTGCGACATCTACACCGACGTCGACGGCGTCTACACCACCGATCCCCGCATCGAGAGCCGCGCCCGCCGCCTCGAGAAGATCTCCTACGAGGAGATGCTGGAGATGGCCTCTCTCGGGGCCAAGGTGCTGCAGACCCGCTCGGTCGAACTGGCCATGGCCAAACAGGTGCCGCTGCGCGTGCTATCAAGCTTCATCGAACCCGACGAGAACGGGGCCCTGCCCGCCAACGCCGGCACCCTGATCTGCGACGAGGCGACGCCCTGATGACGGCGCTGGGTCTCGGCACGAGGAGGAAATCGTGGAAAAACGCATCGTGTCCGGCGTCACCATGAGCCGCGACGAGGCCCGCATCACCCTGCTGGGCCTGTCCGACCGGGTCGAGGCCCCCGCCGACGTCTTCACCCGCTTGGCCGAGGCCAATGTGAACGTCGACATGATCGTCCAGTCGCAGGCGCGCAGCGAGGGGGCGGTCAACCTGACCTTCACCACCGGCCGCCGCGACGCCGCCCGCGCCGCCGAGCTGATGCGCGCGGCCCAGCACGAGATCGGCTTCGAGGAGCTGCGCGTCGACGAGGACGTGGCCAAGGTCTCGGTCGTCGGCGTCGGCATGCGCAGCCACGCGGGCGTCGCCCAGACCATGTTCCGGGCGCTGGCCGACAAGGGCGTGAAATTCCAGGCCATCTCGACCTCCGAGATCAAGATCAGCGTCCTGATCGATGCGGCCTATGCGGAACTGGCCGTTCGCGCCCTGCATGCCGCCTACGGTCTCGAGACCGTCTGATGCTGTACGGGGTCATCAAGGCCCTGATCTCCGGCCTGCTGGTGGGGCTGGTGTCCGAGACCGCGCGCCGCAACGCCGCGCTCGGCGCCCTGTTCGCCTCCTTGCCGCTTGTTTCCGTGCTGGGCATGATCTGGCTGTGGCGCGACACCCGTGACGCCGACCGCCTGGCCGATCATGCGCAGGCGACCTTCTGGTATGTGCTCCCCTCCCTGCCCATGTTCCTGCTGATCCCCGCGCTGCTGCGGCGGGGCGTCGGCTTCTGGCCCGCGCTCCTCGCCGGGTGCGCGCTGACGGTAGTTCTGTATGGTGTAACCGTAGCCGTCGCAGCGCGCGTCGGCGTCAGACTGTAGGGCGACGGCATGCCGGTTGGCGGATTGACGACGAGGGGGCCGCGCAACCTCCTTCGCCAGATCCGCGAGGCCATGGCCGGCGCGGCGCCGGCCCAGGACCGGCTCGACATGGTCGTGCGCACCATCGCCCGGTCGATGGTGGCCGAGGTCTGCTCCATCTATCTGCGCCGCGCCTCGGGCGAGCTGGAGCTGTTCGCCACCCAGGGCCTGAATCCCGAAGCGGTGCACAAGACCCGGCTGCGCCCCGGCGAGGGCCTGGTCGGCGAGGTGGCGCGTCTGGCCGAGCCGATCAGCCTGTCGAACGCGCCCGCCCATCCCAGCTTCGCCTACCGGCCGGAAACGGGGGAGGACCCCTACCACGCCTTCCTCGGCGCGCCCCTGCTGCGCGGCGGCCGCGCCATCGGCGTGCTGGTCGTCCAGAACCGCTCCGAGCGGCGCTATGACGAGGAGGAGGTCGAGGACATCCAGACCATCGCCATGGTCCTGGCCGAGACCGTGGCCTCGGGCGAACTGCTGGCCCAGGACGAACTGCGCGACATCGAGGTGGCGCCGCACCGGCCCGAGCGGATCAAGGGTCAGCGCTTCGCCGAGGGCCTCGCCTACGGCCATGTCGTGCTGCACGAGGCGCCGATCCCGCCCGAGAACCTGCTGGCCGAGGATCCTGCGGTCGAGGAGATCCGGCTGCGCGAGGCTCTCATCGCCCTCAAGGCCAATATCGATTCCATGCTCGAGGGCGGGCAGGGCAAGCTGGCCGGGGCCTCGTTCGAGGTGCTGGAAACCTATCGCATGTTCGCCGACGATCGCGGCTGGAACCGGTCGCTGGAGGAGGCCGTGCGCACCGGCCTGACCGCCGAGGCCGCCGTCGACCGCGTCCGCAACGAGCACCGCGCCCGCTTCGCCCAGGCCCGCGACCCCTACATCAAGGAGCGGCTGCACGACTTCGAGGATCTGGCCAACCGGCTGCTGCGGGTCCTGGCCGGCGACAACCCCGGCCATCGCGACCTGCCTGACGACGCCATCCTGGTGGCCCGCAACCTCGGCCCCGCCGACCTGCTGGAGTATCCGCGCCACAAGCTGAGAGGCCTGCTGCTCGAGGAGGGCTCGGCCGCCAGCCACGCCGCCATCGTCGCCCGTGCGCTGCAGATTCCCTGCGTCGGCCGCGTCATGGGCCTGCGCGACCGCCTGTCCGAGGGCGATCTCGTCATCGTCGACGGCGAGACCGGCGAGACCTATCTGCGCCCCCGGCCCGACATGCTGGCCGCCGTCCAGTCGCGCATGCTGGTGCGCAGCGAACGCCAGGCCGAGTTCGCCAAGCTGCGCGACGTGCCCGCCGTCACCCTGGACGGGACCCGCATCACCGTCCTGACCAACGCCGGCCTGGCGGTGGACCTGGAGAACCTCGACGCCACGGGGGCTGAGGGCATCGGCCTGTTCCGCACCGAATTCCAGTTCATGGTGTCGGAGGAACTGCCCCGGCTGACCACCCAGACGGCCCTCTACAAACTCGTCCTCGACACCGCCGGCGACCGGCCCGTCATCTTCCGCACCCTCGATATCGGCGGCGACAAGGTCCTGCCCTATCTGGAGACCGAGCGGGAGGAGAACCCGGCGCTCGGGCGCCGCGCCATCCGCCTGGGCCTCGACCGCCCCGGCCTGCTGAGGCTGCAGCTGCGGGCCCTGCTCACCGCCGCCGCCGGGCGCGAGCTGCGCGTCATGTTCCCGATGATCGCCACCGTGGACGAGTTCCGCGCCGCCCGCGAACTGGTCGACGTCGAATGCGCCTGGGCCAAACGCCGGGGCCGGGCCCTGCCCGCCCTGCTGCGTGTCGGAGCCATGATCGAATGCCCCAGCCTGCTGTGGCACCTCGACGCCCTGCTGCCGCTGACGGACTTCGTCTCGATCGGCACCAACGATCTGTTCCAGTACATGTTCGCCGCCGACCGCACCAATCCGCTGGTGTCCGATCGCTACGATCCGCTGTCGCCGCCGGCCCTGCGCGCCCTGGCCGAGATTCAGAAGCGATGCGCCGACACCGGAACGCCCGTCTCGGTGTGCGGCGAAATGGCCGGCCGCCCGCTCGAGGCTTTCGCCCTGCTGACGCTGGGCTTCACCCGGCTGTCGGCCCCTGCCGGCGGCGTGGGGCCGGTCAAGCGGATGATCCTGTCGGCCGACCTGACCGCGGCGCGGCGGAGCATGACCAACCTGCTCGGCTCCTCGGCCGGATCGATCCGCGGCGAGCTGGAATCCCTGGCCCGGAAATTGAACGTCACGATCTGATCGTCCCGCGCCCGAATTGGCCGGCACGCCTAACAAATCGTTGATCGGTCAGCTCAAATGAGTTATCCACAAGCCGGAACCGGGTGGTCTGCGGGGGCAGGCCCGAACTGTCATCCCGATATGGTACAGGCCCCGAGTTCGAGTACGGCGTCGCATGGGGACACCCCATGCGAACCGAGCGTGGGGTCAGGATCTATGGCGCTGGATACGGGGAACAGGTCCGACGAATTCCGGACTGATCCCGAATGGAAGGACGTCGTTCCGTCGATCACGGACGCGCTGACGCTCGGCGACGGCCTGCGACTGGCCCGCGAGCAGTCGGGCCGGTCCCTCGCCGAATTGTCCGCCGTCACCCGCGTGCCCGTCCGCTATCTGACCGCGCTCGAGCAGAACGACTTCTCGACCCTGCCCAACCGCGTCTTCTCGATCGGCTATGTCCGCGCCTACGCCGACGCCCTGGGCCTGGACGAACAGCTGGCGGTGGAGCGGTTCAAGCGCGAGACCCCCGATCCTTCCGTGCCGCTCCAGGCGCCCGTCGGCGTGGCCTTCGAGGATGTCCGCCGCTATTCGCCGCGCCTGATCGCCGCCGGTCTGGCTCTCGTCCTGGCCGTGATCGGCTGGAATGTCTTCCAGCGCGTCAGCCTGATGCGCGCGCCCCAGCCCTCCGACATCGCCGCGGTCCCCGAAAGCTGGACCCTGGGCGCCGTCCCGGGCCAGAGCCCCTTGCGGCTGTCCGCGCCCCAGCCCGCGCCGCCGGACCAGACCATTCCGGCTCTCTACATCACGCCCGGCCTCGAGGCCGAGCTGACCGGCGTCGATCCGGCTTCGCCCGAAGGTCTGGCCGCGGCGGCCGCCGCCTCGGCGTCTCCGGTCCAGCGGGCCTTCAATCCGCGCGGCGCCATCTACGGCGCCTCCGCCAGCGCCTCACAGGTGGTGATCCAGGCCCGCAAGGCCGCCAGCCTGGTCGTCCGGATGGCCGACGGCCGGGTGCTGTTCGCCCGCCAGCTCTCCGCCGGAGACGCCTGGCGCGCGCCGGTCGGCGTCGCCGCCACGGTCGACGTCTCGGACCCGACCGCCTTTGACGTCTATCTGAACGGCGAGCATGGGGGCGCGCTGGACGCCGCCCTGACGCCTCTGGGCCAGCTGAACGTCCGGGCCCAGGCCCTGGCCCGTCAGGCCGCCGCCGAGGTCGCCGCCCGCACCCAGGCCGCCCAGGCGGAGGCCCAGACCCGCGCCGCCAGCGTCCAGTCCGCCATGGTCACGGCCGCCGGGGGCTGATTGCGACAGCGCTTGTCGTGGCCTTGCCGCAATCGAACGCCTATGTTGCGCCCGTCATGAGCGCTGACCATTCGCATATCCGTCCCTGGCGTCACATCGAACGCCGCAAGAGCCGCCAGATCATGGTCGGCGCCGTGCCCGTGGGCGGCGATGCGCCGATCAGCGTCCAGTCGATGACCAATACGCCGACCTCGGACGCGGCGGCGACGATCGACCAGATCCGCCAGCTGGAAGAGGCCGGGGCCGACATCGTCCGCGTCTCCTGCCCCGACGAGGACTCGACCGCCGCCTTCCGCACCATCGCCCGCGAGGCGAAGGTCCCGCTCGTCGCCGATATCCATTTCCACTACAGGCGCGGCATCGAGGCCGCCCGGGCCGGCGCCGCCTGCCTGCGCATCAATCCCGGCAACATCGGCTCGCCCGACCGGGTCCGCGAGGTCATCCAGGCCGCCAAGGACCACGGCTGCTCGATGCGCATCGGCGTCAACGCCGGCTCTCTGGAGCGCGACCTGCTCGAGAAATACGGCGAGCCCTGCCCCGAGGCCATGGTCGAGAGCGCCCTCAACCACGCCCGCATCCTGCAGGATCACGACTTCCACGAATTCAAGATTTCNACGGCGAGCCCTGCCCCGAGGCCATGGTCGAGAGCGCCCTCAACCACGCCCGCATCCTGCAGGATCACGACTTCCACGAATTCAAGATTTCGGTGAAGGCCTCCGACCCCTTCCTGACCGTCGCCGCCTATCAGCAGCTGGCCGAGGCCATCGACTGCCCSCTGCAYCTCGGCGTCACCGAGGCGGGCCCGCTGCGSTCGGGCACSATCAAGTCGGCCATCGGCATGGGGAACATGCTGTGGGCCGGCATCGGCGACACCATCCGCGTCTCCCTGGCCGCCGATCCGGTGGAGGAGATCAAGGTCGGCTTCGACATCCTCAARTCGYTGGGYCTGCGSCACCGGGGCGTCAACATCATCGCCTGYCCGTCSTGCGCSCGTCAGGGCTTCAACGTCATCGAGACCGTCGGCATCCTSGAAGAGAAGCTGGCCCATGTGACCACGCCGATGTCGCTGTCGATCATCGGCTGCGTCGTCAACGGACCGGGYGAAGCTCTGTAYACGGACGTTGGCTTCACCGGCGGCGGGGCCGGGTCAGGCATGGTCTATCTGAACGGCAAGATGGCGTTCAAACAGGCCAATGACGGCATGATCGACCAGATCGTCGAGCTGGTCGAACAGAAGGCCGCCGAACTGGACGCCGCGCGGGCGCTGCAGGCCGCCCCGCCGGTCCTCGAACCTGCCGAATAATCCGCCGTCCCGCTGGAAAGCCGCCCGTCGACATGAAGCTCTACATCACCGGCCCGTCACCCTTCGCCCGCAAATGCCGCATCGTCGCCCGTGAAAAGGGCCTGATCGACCGGATCGAGGAGGTCGCCGTCGACCCCTACGCCAATGCCCCCGAACTGCTGGCGTCCAACCCGATCGTCCAGGTCCCGACCCTGATCGCCGAGGACGGCCTGCCGATCAACGACAGTCCCGTGATCTGCGAATACCTCGACGCGCTCGGCTCCGGGCCCCGCCTGATGCCCGCCGACGGGCCTGAACGCCTCGCCGTGCGGCGGATGGAGACCCAGGCGAACGCCGCCCTGGAGATGGGGGTCAAGCTGCTGCTCGAACTCCGCCGCCCCGAAAGCGAACGCTCGCCGTCGTGGATCGCCCGCTGGACCGAGAACATGGGCCGCGCGCTGGACGCCCTCGAGGCCGCCCGTCCCGACGCCGCCCGGCTCGACATGGGCGTCATCACCGCCGGCGTCGCCGTGGCCTGGATCGGTTTCCGCCACCCCGGCTTCGACTGGCGCGCAGGACGTCCGCGTCTGGTCGCCCTGCACGAGGCGATCGAGGCCCGGCCCAGCTTCGCGGAAACCCGGCCTGGTTGAGCCGCGGGACGATGGCGCGGCGGGCCGAACCCGCCGCCCTTTTCGTATCAGGCGATCACGCCGGCCAGTTGCATCGCCTGGAATCCGGCCAGCAGCAGCAAGGTGGCGCCGACCGCATAGGTCATGGGCTTGCGCGGCACGCGCTTGGCGATCAGCCCCGCGAACGGCGCCGCCGCCAGACCTCCGACGATCAACCCCCCGACGGCCGCCGCGTGGTGCTCCAGGGCTCCGGCGTCGGCCCAGTGGCCCGAAATCAGGGCCCAGACGAAGGTGGCGCTGACGGCCACGGTCAGAAAGAACTCGGCGGTATTGGCCGTGCCGATGGCGCGGCGCGGCTCCTGTCCGGCCCCGACCAGGGTCGAGGACACCGTCGGTCCCCAGCCCCCGCCGCCGACCGCATCGAGAAAGCCGCCGACCAGCCCCAGCGGCCAGGCCGCCCACGACGGGATATGGCGGAGCAGAATGTCATGGCCGGCCCGCCACAGGATGTAGACCCCCATCAGCCCCAGATAGGTGACGATGAAGGGCTTGATGACGTCCCCGTCTATGCCCGTCAGCACATAGGCTCCGACGCAGCCGCCGATCACCCCGGCGATGGCCAGCGGCAGCAGCAGCCGCCAGTCCACATTGCGGTGCGCGACGTGGCTGCCGGCCGAGGCGGCGGTGGTGAAGACCTCGGCCCCGTGCACGCTGGCCGAGGCCATGGCCGGCGGCACGCCGAAGGCCAGCAGCACCGACGACGAGATCACGCCATAGGCCATGCCCAGGGCCCCATCGACCGATTGCGCCAGCACGCCGACGACCAGGAACAGCAGAAAGGTTTCCATTGAGTCCGATCGAACAGCCAGGCCTGATTCCGCAAAGCTTTGCCGCGCCTTTGGTTGCCGACAGGAAGTCACGGAGCGGTCGGCCACGGTGCGGGCGATGGCCTCCGCCACGTCGCGGCCTCCCCGGGGCTCGAGCGCCAGGGCGGTCCCGCAGTCCGAACCCGCCATAGCCCGCCTCTTCCAGCAGCCACTGCGCGGGAAGGAGACGCCGGCCCGTTTTCGCGTCAGCCGACCGTGGCGTTGTGCGGGCCGCGATCGCGCGGGTTGCGGCCGAAGGCCTGGTCGCAGACGGCGCGGCCGAATTCTTCCGAAACCATCATCTGACGGTCACCGAGAACGCCGCCCAACGGCCCCTGGGCGCTGGTCGCCACGGACACGGGAAAGCGGCCGACGATGCGGTTTCCGTGCGAGGGATCGACGAACTCCACCGTGCCGGACAGGGTGTGGACGCCGTCGCCGTTCAGCAGGGTTTCGAGCCGGCCGGCGCGCTGCATCCGGTCGATGTGGACGCGGACGTCGATGGGGGCCGTGCCCCACATGCAGCGCCTCAGTTCCTCGTGGACCTCGTCGGAGAAGGTTTCGGCGAAATCGTCCCCGGCGTTCAGCCATTCGCTGGACAGGGTGATGCTGCCGACCTGCGCCGTTTCCTGCAGACCCGGCGGCAGGCCGATGGGCGGGCCGCCCTGGACGACGGGCGCGCAGGCGGCGGTGGTCAGCAGGACGGCGGCGGCGAGGACGGCGGCGGACTTCATTGGAGGCTCCCGGTGTGTCGCCAAGCTTTAGCGTAGCAGGCGGTGAACGCCGGATGAACCGCGTTCGCCCGCGGATGAAATCTCTGTAATTCGCGCCCGGTCGCCCCGTGCGTCCGAATCTGACGTCGCCGTCCGCCAGACTGTTGCGCGTCGGGGATGCGTCGGACGCCTTGGACGCAGTCTACCGCGCGCCCCTCAGCAAAATCATGCGGTTAGATGGAAACGGCAGACGAGCTGGACGATTCAGACGGTGTTTTTTCCAGCGCGGCGTCTACCGGTTCAGAGGCCGAACACCTCGACCCCGATGTCGCCGCCGGGCGTCAGCCAGGCGCGCTTCATGCCTTGGCTGTTGAAGGGGTGGGCGATGTTTCCGTCGCGGTCGAGGGCGATCAGGCCGCCGTCGCCGCCCATGCCGCCGATCTCGTCGATCACCGCGCGGCCGGCCTCGGCCAGGGTCTGGCCCGCGCCAACGCGCCAGCTGACCTGGGCGCAGGCGGCGACGCGGATGAAATATTCGCCCTGCCCGGTGCCCGAGACGGCGACGCGGCCGTCGGCCCAGCTGCCGGCGCCGGGGATGGGGGTGTCGCCGACGCGGCCCGGCATCTTGCCGAACACGCCCGCCGTCGAGGTGGCGGCCGCCAGCCGGCCCTGGTCGTCCAGAACGCAGCAGCCGACGGTGCCGTGGCTCAGCGTGCCGGGCGGGTGGTTGTCCTCGCCCTGGCCGGCCCGGGTGAACCAGGCGTCCTCGTCGCCGATCATCTCCAGGCCCTGGTCGAGGGCGAACAGGGCGGCGCCCTCGCCGGCCAGCATGACATGCGGCGTGCGGTCCATCACCGCGCGGGCGGCCACGACGGGGTTGCGGAAGCCCTGCAGGGCGGCGACGGCGCCGGCCTTGCGGGTCGCGCCGTCCATCAGGCTGGCGTCCAGCTCATAGGCCCCCGCGAGGTTGGGCGAGGCGCCGCGTCCGGCGACATAGAGGCCCGAGTCCTCCAGCAGCACCGTCGTCTTGACCGCGACGTCCAGGGCGCTGGCGCCCGCGTCCAGCCGGACCTTCATCGCCGCCACCACCTCGCGCATGTGGGCGACCTCGCGGTCGTAGTTGCGCTCGCGCCGCGCGCCCGCGCCGCCGTGAAGGATGAGGGCCGTCATTCAGGGTCGTCTCCGGATCGCCCCTTTCAAACGGGCGTGGCGCTGATTAGCCTCAAGCCGACGCGCGCGCCACCGGGGCGGGACGCCTTTGCGAAAGACCTCCCCCATGCGCGCTGTCCTGTCCAAGGCTCCCGGCGGTCCCGAAACCCTCGTGGTCGAGGAGGTCATGGACCCCCGGCCGATGAAGGGCGAGGTGGTGATCGAGGTGCGGGCGATCGGGGTCAACTTCCCCGACACCCTGATCATCGAGGACCGGTATCAGTTCAAGCCGACCCGCCCCTTCTCGCCGGGCGGCGAGGTGGCGGGCGTGGTCGAGGCGATCGGCGAGGGCGTCACCAGCGTCCGCAAGGGCGACCGCGTCATCGCCGTTCCCGGCTGGGGCGGCATGGTCGAGCGACTGGCGGTTCCGGCCGCCTCGGTGATGAAGATCCCCGACGCCATGGATTTCAACACCGCCGCCGCCCTGGTGATGACCTACGGCACATCCTATTACGCGCTGAAGGACCGGGCCCAGCTGAAGGCGGGCGAGAGCCTGCTGGTGCTGGGGGCCGCGGGCGGGGTCGGCGTCGCCGCGGTCGAGCTGGGCAAGGCCATGGGGGCGCACGTCATCGCCGCCGCCTCGACCAACGACAAGGTGCAGTTCGCGCTGGAGGCCGGGGCCGACAACGGCCTGATCTATCCGTCGGGCAAGATGGACAAGGCGGCGCAGAAGGAGCTGTCGGGCGAGCTGAAACTGGCCTCGGGCCGCGACGGGCCGGACGTGGTCTATGACGCCGTCGGCGGCGACTATTGCGAGCCGGCCATCCGCTCGATGGACTGGAACGGCCGCTATCTGGTGGTCGGTTTCCCGGCCGGCATTCCCTCGCTGCCGCTGAACCTGACCCTGCTCAAGTCGGTGTCGGTGATCGGGGTGTTCTGGGGCGCGGCGGTGATGCGCGACCCGGCGGCCCACGCCGCCAACATGGCCGACCTGCTGCGCTTCTGGGAGGACGGCAGGATTCGCCCGCGCGTCAGCCAGACCTTCCCGCTGGAACGCGCCCATGAGGCCATCAAGGCACTGGGCGACCGGTCGGTGATGGGCAAGGTGGTGGTGACGGTGGAGAGCTAGCCGTCGCGCAGCCGCTCCAGCGCGGACGTGGCCTGGTCCTTGTGCCGGCGTTTGATATTGGCGCCGAGGGTGGCGATCAGGGCCGCGATCACCGCCGCGTCGTCGGTGAAGCCGATGCCGGCGAAGATGTCGGGAATGGCGTCGAAGGGCAGGACGAAATAGGCCAGCGCCCCGACCATGACACCCTTGGCCGCCGTCGGCGTCTCGGGATCGCGGGCGGCGAACCAGACCGACAGGGCCTGTCCGGCGAAGGGGATGCGCGAGGCCGTGCGCCGGATCTTGGGCCAGAAGCCCTTCTGCACCCGCACCTCGTTGACCCGNCGCGAGGCCGTGCGCCGGATCTTGGGCCAGAAGCCCTTCTGCACCCGCACCTCGTTGACCCGCTGGATCGAGGGCACGAGGGCGCGCGACGGGTCCAGGGCCTCGTCGGGCGTGATCGGTTTGGCTTTGGCGGACATGGCGGCTAAACCCCGCGGCAATCTCAAGGTTCACACAACATAGGGGCTGCGGCCATGAAACTCGACAGTTCGATCGCGGCGGTGGTGACGGGCGGGGCCTCGGGTCTGGGCGAGGGAACGGCTCGGGCCATCGCGGCCACGGGCGCCAGGGTCGCCCTGTTCGACATGAATGCGGAAAAGGGCGAGGCGATCGCAAGGGAGATCGGCGGCGTCTTCTGCCTGGTCGACGTGACCGACGACGCCTCGGTCGCCGCCGGCTTCGAAAAGGCCCGCGCCGCCCACGGCCAGGAGCGCCTGACCGTGAATTGCGCCGGCATCGCCACGGGCCAGAAGACGGTCAGCCGCAAGAAGGACACCGGCGAGATCCGCGCCCACGACATGGCCCAGTTCGAGCGCACCGTGCGGGTCAATCTGTTCGGCACCTTCCGCGTCCTNGTCCTGTCGCAGTCGGCGGCGGGCATGGTGACGCTGGAGCCGATGGCCGACGGCGAACGCGGCCTGATCGTCAACACCGCCTCGGTGGCGGCGCAGGATGGCCAGATCGGCCAGGCGGCCTATTCGGCCTCCAAGGGCGGCGTCTACGCCATGACCCTCCCCGTCGCCCGCGATCTCGCCCAGGAAGGCATCCGCTGCAACACCATCCTGCCCGGCATCATGTGGACGCCGATGATGGCCGGCATGGACCAGAAGATCCAGGACGCCCTGGCCGCCGCCATCCCCTTCCCCAGCCGCCTGGGCACGCCCGCGGATTACGCCTCCCTGGTCCTGGAGCTGGTCCGCAACGTCTACATCAACGGCGAATGCATCCGCCTCGACGGCGCCATTCGGCTGGCGCCCCGCTGACGCGCAGAGCGGGGCGCTACCGCTCGCCGCGCGGCGGCTCGCTGCCTGAGCGCGTTTTGGGGTAATTTTATCGGAGGGGCTTGCGAGAAGAGCGGGCGCTCCGCTATACGCCCGCCTCCGACTGAAGTGCGGGCGTAGCTCAGTGGTAGAGCACAACCTTGCCAAGGTTGGGGTCGAGAGTTCGAATCTCTTCGCCCGCTCCAGTCGTTTGNCTATACGCCCGCCTCCGACTGAAGTGCGGGCGTAGCTCAGTGGTAGAGCACAACCTTGCCAAGGTTGGGGTCGAGAGTTCGAATCTCTTCGCCCGCTCCAGTCGWTTGAAGAGGCCCGGTCGCCAGAYCGGGCCTTTTTCAATTTCCGCCCGGGCGGCGTGAGTTCGCCATCCTGGAAAAACACCTCCCGCCGTGCGGAACAGATCGTCGCGTTGCGTCTTTCCGGCCCCATGATCCATGCACCGATGACAGCCGAGGAGGTCGAACTGGACCGCGAGTGGAGAGCCAGGTTCGGCCAGCCGCTGCCCATGCTGGGGTGCGCAGACATCGTTCGCCGGATCCTTCTGCTCCCTGACAGCGCGGCGACGCCGGCCTGAGCGCCGGCCGGCGCGGGGCGCGACGTTTCGTGGACGCGGCCGGTTGCTGATCACCTGCCACTGGACCGCGGCATCAAGCCCCGCTAGTCGCCTTGGGGGCGAAAGCGGGCCAGTCCGGTTCGCCGTTTGCAGGGTGTCTCCCGAAAGGGCGCGCGGGGCGCCAGAACGGGACAGTCGGGTCGCATGTTTCTCGAAGGCCAGGTCAACTGGATGTGGGTGTGGGCCGCGCTCGCCGGCCTCGGCTGGCTCGCGGCCGTGGTCGCGATCTTCTTCGCCCTGCGCAAGAGCACCCAGCACGGCAGCGCCTCGGACCAGCTCGATCTGATACAGCGCATGGCCGAGGATTCGCAGAAGCGGCTGTTCGAGACCCTGAACGCCATTCCCGTCGCCCTGGTCGAGACCGACAAACAGGGCAAATTCGTCTTCGCCAACCGCGCCGCGCACCAGCTGCTGGGTCGCAAGGACGCCGAACTGATCGGCCTGCGGTTCCATTCGGCGACCTGGGGCATCACCTTCCCCGACGGTCGCCCGGTGCCGCCCGACCTGCTGCCCAGCGCCCGGGCCTTGCGGGGCCAGACGGTGAAGGGCTTCCAGCATCTGCTGGCCAATCCGGCCTCGCGCCGCAAGATGCTGGTCTCGGTGACGGCCATGCCGATCGAGAACGAGCTGGGCCAGATCACCGGCTCGACCGCCGCCCTCGTCGAGAGCGAAGGCCTGCAGACGCCCGAAATCATCCTGCCCGAGGCGGCCCCCGCACCGGCTGCGCGGTCCGACGCCCTCACCCGCCGGGTGTTCGACGCCGCCTCCAGCGCTCTCGTCGTTGTCGGAACCGACGGACAGGTGCGCGAGGCCAACCAAACCGCCCTGCTGCTGCTGGGCCGCGACGAGGCAGCCGGGGACTTCGTCGATCTGTTCCTGGCCGAAGGCGAGCGGGTCGAAGGCCGGCAAACGCTGCGGGCCGCCCTGTCCGCTCCCGCGGAGGAGGCGGGGGCGATCGTTCCGCGAACAGGCGGCGCCGAGGGAGTCCGCTGGTCCATCCTGCCGCTGACCAATGCGGAGGGGGCCGTCGACGCCCTGCTGCTGGCCGGCGAGCGCGCCGGCGCGGCGCCGGAGGCGGACGATGTCGGCACGCCCGTCGCCGAGGTCGTCGCGGCCGATCCTGCGGCCGAGGTCGAAGCCCTGCGCGCCGAGACCGTCGCAGCGCGGCTTCAGGCCGAAGAGGCGCTGGCCGCCGCCGCCGCCGCCCGCGAGGAGGCCGAGGCCGCGCGCGCCGCGGCGCTGAAAGCCGGACAGGATGCCGAGTTCCAGCTCCAGGGCGGCCGCCGTATGGAGAATGTCGGCCGCCTGACCGGCGGGCTGGCGCATGACTTCAACGCCCTGCTGGGCGTCATGACCGGGGCCCTGGACATGATGCTGCGTCAGGCCGACGACCCGGTCCGCGTGCGCCGCATCGGCCAGGCCGCGCTGGCCGCCGGACAGAAGGGCGAACTGCTGACGCGCCGTCTGACCGCCTTCTCGCAGGGGGATGACGAGCCCGTGCTGCGCGTTCTCGACGCCGGCGTGCTGTTGCGCGGCATGGAGACGCGGCTGCGGGCCATGGCCGGGCCAGGCGTGGACCTGATGATCGAGGGACCGTCCACCGACGCACCGGTACGGCTTGATCCCGTCGCCTTCGAGGGCGCGGTCGCCGGCCTGACGCGCAACGCCGTCGACGCCGTGGCGGGCCAGGGCTCGGTGGCGGTGCGGCTTGAGGCCCTGCTGGAGGGCGGGGTCCGTCTGAGCGTCCGCGACAGCGGTCCGGGCATGGACCGCGAACTGGCCGCCCGGGCGGTCGAGCCCTTCTTCACCACCCGCGAGGGCGCGGCGGGGCTGGGCCTGTCGCAGGCCTATGCCTTCTCGCGCCAGTCGGGCGGCGTCCTGTCCATCGACAGCGCCCCGGGCGAAGGCGCCGAAGTCTCCATCACCCTGCCCAGCGCGCGCTGACTCGCGCCCCTCTTTCGCCGGTTCCACAGACCGGTGTAAGGTTAACGCGGGTTGGGAGGCTCGAAATGAAGCTGTTGCGTCTGATGGTGATGTTGGCCGTGCTCGGTTACGCCGGGTGGCTGGCCTGGCCGTTTATCTCCCCGTTGATCGAGGGCGCCGCGCCGGATGCGGCGGCGGCGCGCGTGGGGGCCGAGGCCTCGGCGGGAGGAGACCTGTTCGGCTTCCTGCCGGTGTGGACGCTGTGGGCCGGAGCTGTGGGTCTTTATGTGATCGCGGCGCTGATGCTGGGCGCGGGGAACACCCGGGCGGCCGTGGCCTATTTCCTCGGCTTCGCCGCGGACGTCGTTCTGCGGCTGGCCGTCGACCGGCAGGGCGATGTGGGCGCCCGTTCGGGCGGACCCGCGACCATGGCGACGCCGGAGGGGATGGAGGGTTTGCCCGTCGAGCCGGTCTGGCTGGTGCTGGGCGTCCTGTTCCTGCTGGGCGTGCTGGTGGTGGTCGCCAGCCGGCGCATCCGGCGCAAGCGGACGGCGGGCCAGTTGAATTTCTGACGCCCGCTGAATTCGGGCGTCTGTCGGACGGACGCCGCCGCCCTTATATGCGGCGCGGCGGTTGACGCTCGCGGGCGGCGCCGTCAGGTTCCGCGCGCCTCCCGCGCCCACGACAGACGAGATACTCCATGGCCGAAGCCGTTTCCCCCAGCACCTATGACGTCGTCATCATCGGCGGCGGACCGGGCGGGTACAATGCGGCCATCCGGGCGGGCCAGCTGGGGCTGAAGGCCGCCTGCGTCGAGATGCGCGAAACGCTTGGCGGAACCTGCCTGAACGTCGGCTGCATGCCGTCCAAGGCGCTGCTGCATGCGTCGGAACTGTTCGAGACGGCGGCGAAGGAATTCCCGACGCTCGGCATCGAGGTCGGGGCGCTGAAACTGGATCTCGGCCAGATGATGAGCCAGAAGCAGGACAGTGTGACCGCCCTGACCAAGGGCATCGAATTCCTGTTCAAGAAGAACAAGGCCGACTGGATCAAGGGACGCGGCCGCATCGTCGGCAAGGGTCAGGTCGAGGTGACGGCCGCCGACGGGTCGAAGACGATCCTGACAGCGAAGGACATCGTCATCGCCACCGGTTCGGAGCCGACGCCGCTGCCGGGCGTGGCCTTCGAAGCGGACAAGGTCGTGGACTCGACCGGGGCCCTGTCGCTGCCGGCCGTGCCGAAGCATCTGATCGTGGTCGGCGCCGGCATCATCGGCTTGGAGCTGGGCTCGGTCTGGCGCCGGCTGGGCGCCCAGGTGACGGTGGTCGAATATCTCGACCGCATCACGCCCGGCATGGACAAGGACCTGGCGACCGCCTTCCAGCGCGCCCTGACCAAACAGGGCATGACCTTCCGGCTCGGAGCGAAGGTGACGGCGGCGAAGACCGGCAAGGACGGGGTGGAGCTGACCGTCGAACCGGCGGCGGGCGGAACGGCGGAGACGGTGAAGGGCGACGTGGTTCTGGTCGCCATCGGCCGCCGTCCGTACACGGAAGGCCTGGGACTTGAGACCATCGGAGTCGAGGCCGACAAGCGCGGCTTCCTCGCCGGCGACCACTTCAAGGTGGCCGAGGGCGTCTGGGTGATGGGCGACGTGACCCATGGCCCGATGCTGGCGCACAAGGCCGAGGAAGACGCCGTGGCCGTGATCGAGCTGATCGCCGGCAAGGCCGGTCACGTCGACTACAACCTGGTGCCCAGCGTGGTCTACACCGCCCCGGAAGTGGCCTGGGTCGGCAGGACCGAGGATCAGCTGAAGGCCGACGGGGTCGCCTACAAGGCCGGCAAATTCCCGTTCACCGCCAACAGCCGGGCGAAGATCAACCACGAGACAGAGGGCTTTGTGAAGGTGCTGGCCGACGCCGCGACCGACCGCATCCTGGGCGTTCACATTCTCGGGCCGCAGGCCGGAGAGATGATCGGAGAAGCCTGCGTGGCCATGGCCTTCGGCGGCTCGTCGGAAGACCTCGCCCGCATCTGCCATCCGCATCCGACCCGCTCGGAAGCCGTCAAACAGGCGGCCATGGGCGTCGAGGGCTGGACGATGCAGGTCTGACAGGGCGGTGGTCTGCTAGACCCCGGGGATTTCGAGCCTGCGGGTGGTCTGGCGGCGCAGACCCTCGAAGGTCACCGTATTGGCGGGGAAATCCAGGATGACATCCCGGAAGCGCCCCAGAAGGTCGGCCCCGATCAGCAGCGCCGGCCGGCCGGCGAGGCCCAGGGTCTCGAAACAGTGCAGGTCGGCGAACAGCATCGGAGTCGGCCCCAGCCGTTGCGGCCCGAGCCTGAGATCGTCGACCATGGCCAGGTTCGCGCTCAGGCTCTGACCCGTCACCCCGTAGATCGGCACCTCGCGGGCCACGCGGCCCCCGTCCGGGCGCCGCGCCGAAACCGCGCGCCGCAACGCCATATTGCCGATCGAATATTGCGCGCCGCTGTCGATGAAGGCTGACGTCGCCTGGCCGTCCACGGTGATCTGATTCATGATCATCTGACCGAAGCGGCCGCGGACCGAGCGCAGCCCGCCGCCCCGGCGCAGGCGTGACCCGGTGGCGATGTCGCCGCCCATGACGATGCTGAGTCCCCTCAGGCTCAGGCTGGCCGATCGCCGCGCGACATTGAATCTCAGCTTGAAGCGATCCAGCACGTCCAGGCCGATCAGGCCGTCGGCGCCCAGTTGGTCGCGCGGGAAGACCGGGCATGAGAGGTTCCGGAACCCGAGGCCGCTCAAGGCCAGCCGGTCGACCGCGACGCTGCGGGTCACCCGCGCCTCCGTGATCCCGTGAACCAGCACGGACCGCAACGGACGCAGGGCCAGCTGATCCGCCAGGGTGTCCGCGATCGAGGTCGCGCCCGCGCCGGTGTCGATCACGAACGTGAAAGGCCCGCGGCCGTCGATGAAGACCGCGGCGCCGACGCGCGTGAAAAGGTTGCTCAGCAACTGGATCGGCCGGTCCTCGACCAGCGGTTCGACCGGGTCCTGCGCGGCGGCGGGACCGGGAGGAAGGCCAAGGGCCCCGAGCCCGGCCAGCAAGACGCGACGGTCAAGGCCTGTCATGCAGTCTGGTCTCCGCACCGCCTCCCAGCGGATGGACCTTCACTGTAGGCGCGCCCGGGCGATCCTGACCAGCCCGTGCTTTTTCAGTGTCGCGGATGGGCGGCGGAATAGGCGTCGAGCAGATGTTTCGCGTCGACGGCGGTGTATTTCTGGGTGGTGGACAGGCTGGCGTGGCCCAGCAGTTCCTGAATGGCCCGCAAGTCCGCCCCTGCGCCCAGCAGGTGGGTGGCGAAGCTGTGCCGCAGGGCGTGGGGCGTCGCCGAGGCGGGCAGGCCAAGCCGGCCGCGCAGGCGCTGGACCATGGCCTGCACATGACGGGGCGTCAGCGGACCGCCCCGTCTGGCCCGGAACAGGGCGTCTCCGGATTCCAGCGGGAAGGGCTGGAGCGCCACATAGGCGTCCACCGCCGTCCGGACGGCGGGCAGGACCGGAGCCAGACGGGTCTTGCCGCCCTTGCCGGTGATGCGCAGCGTCTCCGGCAGGGGCGCGTCGGCGAGCGTCAGGGAAAGCCCCTCGGAGATCCGCAGGCCGCAGCCGTACAGCAGGGTCAGGACGGCGCGGTCGCGCGCGGCCTCCCACGGTTCGGCGTCGGGATCGGCGTCGGGCTCCTGCATCAGGCCGCGGGCCTGATCCTCGCTCACCGGCCGGGGCAGGGAGGCCTTGATCCGCNGGCCTGATCCTCGCTCACCGGCCGAGGCAGGGAGGCCTTGATCCGCGGCCCGCGCACCAGCGCCAGCTGCGGCGCGGGCGTGGCGCAGCGGCGGTCAAGGAAGGCGTGAAAGGCGCGGATCGCCGACAGGGTCTGGCTGATCGACCGCGCCGCCAGCGGACGGTCGCCGCCGCGCCGCTCGGCCAGATGGGCCCGAACCTCGGCGGCGGTCACGGTTCCCAGGTCGGCCAGCCGCTGGGGCCCGCCGCGATGGCTCTGCAGGAAGGCGAGGTAGCCCCGGCCGATGCGGCCATAGGCTTCCAGCGTATTGGCGGCCAGGCGGCGTTCGTGGGCCAGATGCTCGAGCCAGGCCGACAGGGCCTCGTCGGCGGTCAGCTCAGAATGGGCCATCGTTCGGCGGTCCGTTCCACCACCCGGGCGATGAAGGCCACCAGCTCGCAGCCCATGGTCGGGGCGAAGCCGTCTTCCTCGGGCGAGCCGAANATAACGGCAAAAATGAAGAGCAGCGGCGTTGGTGACGACCCGGCCTTTGAACGCGTGAGTCAGCCGGGCGACATAGGACCGGCTGCCGCCGTCCACGGTGCGCCCCTCGTCGAGGCCGAGGATCTCGACCGGGACCGAAGGACCGGCCTCGGTGATGAGGATCGGCCATCGTTCGGCGGTCCGTTCCACCACCCGGGCGATGAAGGCCACCAGCTCGCAGCCCATGGTSGGGGCGAAGCCGTCTTCCTCGGGCGAGCCGAAGGCGCAGATGGCRTGGCGCGCCGGAACCTCGGCGCCGGGRAAYTGSGGGGCCATGCGGATCAGGGCGACSGACTTCACCTCSGCCTCGGCCGCGCCGAACAGGTTCAGSCCGTCGAAATTSGGYCCCAGCCACGTCAGGCCGTGGTCGCCCAGCAGGGCGTCGACGCCGCCGGCCTCGAGACCGCGCCAGCCGAACGGCACGCCGCCGGGCTTCTCCAGGGCGATGGCGGCGCCGGCCAGGCCGAACCGGCCCTGCGCCACCGCATCAAGGCGGCGGGCGAGGTCGGAGGGATTGCGCGCCTCCATCAGGTCCAGGGCCGCGACATGGGTCTGGGTCTGGGCGGCGAAATTGGCGCGGGCGATGGATTCGATGCGCTTGCGGGCGTCRGCCTCGCGCTCGGCGACYTCTTCCAGCCGGGTCAGGGCCGCGCGGCCGAACTCCACGACGTTGCGGCCGTGSGGCTTGAGCCCGATCTCTTCCAGCAGGGAGCGRTCATCCAGCAGGATCTGCGCGTTGGCCTGCAGCCAGGCGCGGATCTCCGGCCAGTGCGGTTCTTCCGGCTTGGACGAGAGGTCAGGCGAAACGCTCACAAACCTCTCCTCGAGGTCAAACTACAGGATCGACTGACCGGTCTTGCCCCAGTCCGCCAGGAAAGCATCAAGCCCCTTGTCGGTTAACGGGTGTTTGACCAGGGCCTTGAAAACGTCGGCCGGGATGGTCGCGGCGTCCGCGCCGGCGACGGCGGCGGCGCTGACATGGGCCGGATTGCGCAGCGACGCGGCCAGGATCTGCGTGTCGAAGCCGTGCACGTCGTACAGGACCCGGATCTCCTCCAGCAGGCCGATGCCGTCGGCCCCGTGGTCTTCCAGCCGGCCGACGAAGGGCGAGATGAATGTGGCGCCGGCCTTGGCGGCCAGCATGGCCTGGGCGGCCGAGAAGCACAGGGTGACGTTGGTCTTGATGCCTTTATCGGCGAAGGCGCGGGCGGCGCGCAGCCCGTCCCACGTCAGGGGCAGTTTCACCACCACGTTCGGGGCGATGGCGGCCAGCTTGTCGCCCTCCTTCACCATGGTCTCGAAATCGGTCGCCACGGCCTCGGCCGAGATCGGGCCCTCGACGAGNGGCTCAGTGCGCCTTGAAGGGGTCGGGCGGCAGCGGGGGCGAGGAAGAGTTTCATGAGCGTCTCTCTAGCGGAGCGGGCCCGGCGGTGAAAGTCGCCAGCGTCCTCATCCCCCTGCCGGTGCCCGAGGCCTTCGACTACGAGGTCCCCGAGGGGCTGGACGTCGCGCGCGGCGACCAGGTCGCCGTGCCGCTGGGGCCGCGGCTGATGCGGGGCATCGTGTCCGAGGCGCGCGAGACCACGGGGTCGAACCGGCGGCTGAAGGCCATCGACCATGTGCTGGACGATCCGCATCTGCCAGAAAAGACCGTGGACTTCGTCGAATGGGCCGCGCGCTGGACGCTGAGCGCGCCCGGCGAAATGGCGGCCACGGCGCTGAAGGGCCTGCGCGCGCCCCGGCCCCGGCCCGAGCGGCGGGTGCGTCGCGTGGGCGACAGGACCCCGGCCCGGCCGACGGTCGCACGGGCGGCGGTGCTGGAGGCGCTGGGCCAGCGGTCGATGCCGGGTCCCGATCTGGCCCGGGCGGCGAATGTGTCCTCGGGCGTGGTCAAGGGGCTGATCGACGAGGGCGTGCTGGAGGTCATCGAGATCGAGGCGGTCGCGGCCTTCGACGCGCCCGACCCGGATCACGCCCCGGCGACGCTCAATCCCGACCAGGCGGCGGCGGCGCACGAGTTGGCGGCGGCGACGGCGAAGGGCGGCTTCGCCCCCTTCCTGCTCGACGGGGTCACCGGGTCGGGCAAGACCGAGGCCTATCTGGAGGCGGCGGCGCGGACGCTGAAGGCCGATCCTGCGGCGCAGATCCTGATCCTGCTGCCCGAGATCGCCCTGACCCAGGCCCTGATCGCCCGCATCACCGACCGCTTCGGCGCGGCCCCGGCGGAATGGCATTCGGGCGTCGCTCCGCCGCGTCGGCGTCAGGTGTGGGAGGCGGTGATCGCCGGCCGCTGCAACATCGTGGTCGGGGCCCGTTCGGCCCTGTTCCTGCCCTACGCCAACCTGCGGCTGGTGGTGGTCGACGAGGAGCACGACGGCTCGTTCAAACAGGAGGAGGGGCTGGTCTATCACGGCCGCGACCTCGCCGTGGCGCGGGCGCGGATCGAGGGGGCGACGGTGGTGCTGGCCTCGGCCACGCCTTCGCTGGAGACGCTGTGGAACGCCCATCAGGGCCGCTATGGCTGGCTGAAGCTGGCGGCGCGGCACGGGGCGGCGGTGCTGCCGAACATCTCCCTGCTGGACCTGCGCCAGAATCCGCCCGACCCCCAGACCTGGCTGGCCCAGCCCCTGCGCGAAGCCATCGGCGAGACGCTGGCGCGCGGCGAACAGACCCTGCTGTTCCTGAACCGGCGCGGCTATGCGCCGGTGGTGCTGTGCCGCGTCTGCGGCCACCGGCTGACCGCGCCCGACACCGACAGCTGGCTGGTCGAGCACCGCTACACCGGGCGGCTGATCTGCCACCTGACCGGCTTCTCCATGCTCCGGCCGAAACACTGCCCGGCTTGCGGGGCCGAGGATTCGCTGGTTTCGGTCGGCCCGGGCGTCGAGCGGGTCGAGGAAGAGGTGCGCAGTCTGTTCCCTCAGGCGCGCACGGCGGTGTTCAGCAGCGACACGGCCCCGGACGCGAAATCCGCCCGGGCCCTGATCCAGCGGATGGCGGACGGAGAGATCGATATCCTCGTGGCCACCCAGGCCGCGGCCAAGGGGCACAATTTCCCGCATCTGACGCTGGTGGGGGTGGTCGACGCCGACCTGGGCCTGCGCGGGGGCGACCTGCGGGCGGCCGAACGGACCTTCCAGCTGCTGACCCAGGCCACGGGCCGGGCCGGACGCGCCGACAAGCCGGGGCGGGCCATACTGCAGACCTGGACCCCCGAGCATCCGGTGCTGATGGCGCTGGCGGCGGGCGACCGCGACGCCTTCGTGGCGGCAGAGATGGCCGAGCGCGAGGCCGCGTCCCTGCCGCCGCACGGGCGGCTGGCGGCGATCATCCTGTCCAGCGAGAACGCCGCCGCGGTGGAGAGGGTCGCCCGCGATCTGGCCGAGAACATTCCCAATGCCGAACGGCTGGAGGTCTATGGCCCCGCCGACGCGCCCTTGGCGCTGGTGCGGGGGCGGCGACGCAAGCGGCTGCTGGTGCGGGCGGACCGGGACGTCGACCTGCAGGGCTTCCTGCGGGCCTGGCTGGCGCGGGTGAAGGCGCCGGCGTCGGTGCGGGTGACGATCGACGTGGATCCGTACAGTTTTCTCTGACGCGCTTCTCGCTCCCCCTTGTGGGGAGGGAAACGCTTACCTCGGCCCCGTCAGCCTGATCTCGAACAGGGTCGGCCAGTTCTTGCCGGTGACGAACAGGCGACGGCCGTCCGGGTCCCAGGCGATGCCGTTCAGGACCGCGTCCGTCTGATCGAGGCCCGACCGGTCCGGCATCAGCCCCGTCAGGTCGATGACGCCGGTGACCACGCCGGTGGCCGGATCGATGCGGACGATGAAGTCGGTGTGCCAGACATTGGCGAACACCTCGCCCTCGACCCATTCCAGCTCGTTGATCTGGCGCAGCGGCCGGCCTTGCACGGTCACCGGCGCCTGGCCGGTTTCCTCAAAGGTCTGCGGATCGAGAAAGCGCAGCGCGGCCGTGCCGTCGGACAGGATCAGCCGCGTGGCGTCATGGGTCAGGCCCCAGCCCTCGCCGGCATAGGCGAACTCGCCCTCGGGCTCGAGCGTCAGGGGATTCCAGACGAACCCCTTGCCGCCCTTCCAGGTCAGGGTCAGGACGCGGTCGCCGAAGACGGTCAGCCCCTCGCCGAACAGGTTTTCGTCCAGCTCGCGCTTGTGGATCACCACCCCGTCTTCCAGCCGCACGCGCCGCACGGTCGAGGGAGAACGGCCGGTGCTTTCCAGCAGTTCGCCGTTGTGGAACTCCAGCCCCTGGGTGAAGGCGCCGGGATCATGGGGATACGCTCGGACGACTTCGAATCCGTAGACCGGGACCGGCGCGGCGGCCGATGCGGAAACGGCCGGCGGCGGCGTTTGCGCCGCCGCCGGCAAGGGCGTCAGCAGGGCAGCGAGAAGGAGAACCGCCGCCCGCATGATCAGACCCCCGGCTCGGCCGTCTCGGCCTTGTTCAGCGCCGCCTGCCGCGCCGCCAGGGCCGCCTGCTTCTTCGCCGATGCGGTGCGTCCCATCATGTTCAGTCCCTCGACCAGGGCCGAGAAGGCCATGGCGGCGTAGATATAGCCCTTGGGCACATGGACGCCGAAGCCGTCGGCGATCAGCACCATGCCGATCATCAGCAGGAAGCCCAGGGCCAGCATGACGATGGTCGGGTTCTTGTCGATGAAATCCGCCAGCGGATCGGAGGCGACCAGCATGGCGATGACGGCGATGACCACGGCGACCATCATGATCGGCACGTGATCGGTCATGCCGACGGCGGTCAGGATGGAGTCGATCGAGAAGACCAGGTCCAGCAGGATGATCTGGCCGATGGCCGCCCCGACGTTGTTGATGACGGCGGTGGTCTTGTTCTTCTCCAGCAGGTCGTCGCCGATGCTGGTGTCGACGGCGTGGTGGACCTCGGTCGTCGCCTTCCAGACCAGGAACAGGCCGCCGGCGATCAGGATCAGGTCGCGCCAGCTGAAGGCCGTGTCCCAGCCCGCGCCCGCGAAGCCGAGGTCGAAGACGGGCTTGGTCAGGCCGACGATCCAGCCGATCGTCGCCAGCAGGCCGAGACGCATGATCAGGGCCAGGCCGATGCCGATGCGACGCGTGCGCTGGCGATGCTCGGGCGGCAGCTTGTTCGACAGGATCGAAATGAAGATCAGGTTGTCGATGCCCAGCACCACCTCCATGACCACAAGCGTGATCAGGGCGGCCCAGGCGGCGGGATCGGTCAGGAGAGCAGTAATTTCGGTCATTGGATCGGGATAGGGCAGCCGGGGATGCCGCGCCAGAATTTTTCGCCGCGGCCGGGCGCGTCAGGGCGCCGCGTTTGATCGCGCCTCTGGACCCGGCTCACGGGCTCGCCTAGCCAAGGGCGAACCGCATTTGTTTTGCGAGGTGACACGTGCCCTCAGGTCTTGCCGCCCTTCTCGACGACGTCGCAACCATCGCCAAGATGGCGGCGGCCTCGGTCGATGACGTCTCCGCCGCCGCCGGCCGCGCCAGCATGAAGGCCGCCGGCGTGGTGGTCGACGACGCGGCGGTGACGCCGGGTTACGCGATGGGCTTTTCGCCCCATCGCGAGCTGCCCATCATCCGCAAGATCGCCGTCGGCTCGCTGAAGAACAAATTCCTGATCCTCCTGCCCGGGGCCCTGCTGATCAGCGCCTTCGCGCCCTGGGCGCTGACGCCCCTTCTGATGGCCGGCGGCGCCTATCTCTGCTTCGAGGCGTCCGAGAAGCTGTGGGAGAAGCTGGCGGGTCACGGAGGCGGCGAGACCCCGCCGGAAGAACTGGCCCTGTCGTCCGCCGAACAGGAAAAGAAGATGGTTGGTTCGGCGATCCGCACCGACCTGATCCTCTCGGCCGAGATCACCGCCATCGCCCTGGCCGATCTGGCCGAGCGCCCGCTGGCGACCCAGGCCGCGGCCCTGGCCCTGGTGGGCCTGTTGATCACCGCGGCGGTCTATGGCGCCGTGGCGCTGATCGTGAAGATGGACGATATCGGCCTGCACCTGGCCGAGCGCCCTTCGGCTTCGGCGCGCGCGCTGGGCCGGGGTCTGGTCCACGCCATGCCGATGGTGCTGACCGGGCTGGCGACGGTCGGGACCCTGGCCATGCTGTGGGTCGGCGGCGGGATCCTGGTCCACGGCCTGCACGAGTACCATCTCGACCTCGTACCCGGCGTGATCGAGAGTCTGGGACACGCCGCCGGACGGGTCCCGCTCATCGGCCCCGTGACGGAATGGCTGGCGACGGCCGCCGCCTCGGCGGTCGTCGGCCTCGTGACCGGCGGGATCATCGTCGCGATCCTGCACCTGATCCCGGGGCGCCACCGCGCCGCCCACTGACCGGGAAAGCCCGCGCGATCCTGGCGGCCTGACCGGCGGGAGAAGATGTCGCACCCCGGGCGGGCGCCGCACGCGCCCCGTATGCGCTAAGCTCGGCTGTCGGATGGCTGAAGGTTCGCATGATCCTGCGACGGCTGCTTTTTCTGGTTCTCATCCTCGGCGTGGCTGCGCTCGGCGCGCCAGCCCCTGTACTCGCGACGCCCGCCCATCACCTGCCGCCGGCCGATTGCGGGTCCTCCGGGCCGGACAAGACCGTCCCGCCCTGCGTCCAGATCTGCCTGTCCCGCCCGCTCTGCCCGCCGGCTCCCGCCCTCGTCGCGCCGCCCGTCCCGGCGCCGGCGATCCCCCATGGACTCAAGCCGGTCGATGATCGCCTTCCCGGCCGCCTCATCGGACCGGAGCCGCCTCCGCCACGGACCTGAATGCGTCTGCACGACTGCACACCATTCAATTCTGAAAATCGGAGACTGACATGAAACGCGTTCTTACCCTGGCCGCGCTGGCCCTGGCCGCTTCGGGCGGCGTGGCCTTCGCCGCCGATCCCGCCGCCGTCGCCCAGCTGGTTCACGCCTGCTGCGACCTCGCCTGCGCCTGCCGTGACGCCTGCGCCGCCTGCTGCACGGCGTGCGCCGACTGCCTTGGCGACTGCGCAGATCACTGCGGCCACGGCTGACGCCTGAGGGCCGACGGAGGAGCGCCCGGCCTCAGGGCCGGGCGCTCTTTTCGTGCGGCGGATGCGGCGGCCTGTCTCGGTTGCTCCCCGGGGGGATGAGTGCTATCAGGCGCCCGGCTGAGCCGGAGGACGCGTTGCAAGGCGCGTCCTTCAAGTGCTTTCTCAAAGCATTTCAAGCCTTTGGTCGGCGCGGACACGCGGCCGGCCTTCAACCCGAACGCCAACCCGCGCGGACCTTATAAGTGGCTGACGATTACAGGACGACGGAAGTCGGCGAGCGCTACGCACAGGCGCTGTTCGACCTCGCTGACGAGACGAAGGTTCTNGCAAACCCGAACGCTAACCCGCGCGGACCTTATAAGTGGCTGACGATTACAGGACGACGGAAGTCGGCGAGCGCTACGCACAGGCGCTGTTCGACCTCGCTGACGAGACGAAGGTTCTGGACGCCGTGCGCGCCGACCTGGCCTCCCTGCGGGCCGCGTGGAACGAGAGCGCCGACCTGCGCCGCCTCGCCCAGTCGCCGGTCATCGCCGCCGAGGACCAGCAGAAGGGTCTGACGGCCATCGCCGACAAGGCGAGGTTCAACGCCGTGACGAAGAATTTCCTCGGCCTGCTGGCCCAGAACGGTCGCTCGCGCGACCTGCCGGGCGTGATCGCGGGCTTCGAGGCTCTGTACGCGAAGAAGACGGGCGTCGTYGCCGCCGAGGTCGTTTCGGCCCAGGCCCTCACCGACGCCCAGATGAAATCCATCCAGACCGCGCTCCGCACCTCGCTGGGCAAGGATCCGGAGATGACCGCCCGCGTCGATCCGTCGATCCTGGGCGGTCTGAAGGTCAAGGTCGGCTCATGCCGCTGGTTCATGAGCTGAACGCGGCATACGAGGCCGCGAA
>NZ_LMFL01000042.1:0-20872 GCF_001426805.1 Brevundimonas sp. Root1423 | reverse complement strand
GTTTCTGGCGTTTGGCCCAGTTCTCCAGCCAGTGGATGTCGTAGTCGCCGGAGAGGATGTCCGGCTCCTGCAGCAGCTTCTGGAACAGGGGAATGGTGGTGTCGATGCCGCCGACGACCATCTCGTTCAGGCTCCGCTTGAGGCGGGCGATGCACTCCTCCCGGTCGCGGCCGTGGACGATCAGCTTGCCGATCAGGCTGTCGTAATAGGGCGGGATCGAATAGCCGGCGTAGATGGCGCTATCCAGCCGCACGCCCAGACCGCCGGGGGCGTGGAAGTCGGTGATGGCGCCGGGCGAGGGCGTGAAGGTTTCGGCGTTTTCGGCGTTGATGCGGCACTCGATCGAGTGGCCGGTGAAGGTAACGTCGGCCTGGGTGAACGACAGCGGCAGGCCGGCGGCGATGCGAATCTGCTCGCGAACCAGATCGACCCCGGTGATCATTTCCGTAACCGGATGCTCAACTTGCAGCCGGGTGTTCATCTCGATGAAGAAGAACTCGCCATCTTCCCAGAGGAATTCGATGGTGCCCACGCCGAGGTAGCCGATGGCGGCGATGGCCTTGTTGACCGTCTCGCCGATGGCGACCCGTTCCGCCGCCGACAGGGCCGGCGAGGGGGCTTCTTCCATGACCTTCTGGTGGCGGCGCTGCAGGGAGCAGTCGCGCTCGCCGAGGTGGACGACGTTGCCGTGGCTGTCGGCGATGACCTGAAGCTCGATATGACGCGGCTTCTGGAGATAACGCTCCATGTAGACGGCGCCGTTGCCGAAGGCGGCGGTGGCTTCGGACTGGGCGGTCTGGACGGCCTCGACGAGGTCGTCGGCGGTCAGGGCGACCTTCATGCCGCGCCCGCCGCCGCCGGCCGCGGCCTTGACGATCAGGGGGAAGCCGATGGTCTTTGAGGCCGCGATGGCGTCCTCGATGGTCTCGACCTCGCCGGCCGAACCGGGAACGCACGGAATGCCGGCTTCCAGCACCGTCTGTTTGGCGGTGATCTTGTCGCCCATGACCCGGATGTGCTCGGGCTTGGGCCCGATGAAGGTCATGCCGTGGGCCTCGACGATCTCGGCGAAGCGGGCGTTCTCGGACAGGAAGCCGTAGCCGGGGTGGATGGCCTGGGCGCCGGTGATCTCGGCGGCCGCGATGATCGACGGGATGTTGAGGTAGCTCTTGGCCGCGGGCGCGGGGCCGATGCAGACGCTCTCGTCGGCCAGCCGCACCCACATGGCGCCGCGATCGGCCTCGGAGTGCACGGCGACGGTGGAGATGCCCATCTCCTTGCAGGCGCGGTGAATCCGCAGGGCGATTTCGCCGCGGTTGGCGATCAGGACCTTGGTGAACATGGGCTTACGCCTCGAGCAGGACGAGCGGCTCGCCGAACTCGACCGGCTGGGCGTCGCCGACCAGAACCTCGACCACAACGCCGTCGCGGGGGGCCTGGATCGGATTCATCGTCTTCATCGCCTCGACGATCAGCAGGGTCTGGCCCTTCTTGACCTTGTCGCCGGCCTGGCAGAACGGCGGCGCCTCGGGCGAGGCCTGCAGATAGACGGTGCCGACCATCGGCGACTTCACCTCTTCGCCCGACTTGGCGACGATGGTGGCGGGGTCGGACGGCATCGACGCCGGGGCCGCGGCGGCCGGAGCCGGCGCATGGGCGGCCGGGGCGGGGGCGGCGGAATACTGCACGACCGGAGCGGCCACGACTTCGCGGGCCACCCGGATGCGCAGTTCGCCGCGCTCGACCTCGATCTCCGTCAGGGAGGTGTCGTTCAGGATGTCAGCCAGCTGGCGCACCAGGGTGGTGTCGATCTCGGCCTCGTTCTTGAGCCTGGACGCGGGGGTCTTGGGATCGGCCATGGGTGTTTGAGCCTCTTCTTGTCGTCTTAAACCGAACGGCCCGCGGGGCCGGCGCGTTCCTGCGCCAGCCTGAGGGCGGCCTTGACGGCCAGTTCGTAGCTGAATGGGCCGAAGCCCGAAACCACGCCCGCCGCGACCGGCGAAACATAGGAGCGATGGCGGAAACGCTCGCGCGCCGCCGGATTGGAGAGATGGCATTCGACGATCGGGATCGTCAGGGTCTTCAGGGCGTCCAGCAGGGCCACCGACGTGTGGCCGTAGCCGGCGGGATTGATGACCAGGGCGGAGGCCTTTTCGCGGGCCTCCTGGACCTGGTCGATCAGTTCGCCCTCGTGGTTGGTCTGGCGGAACACCACGGTCGCGTCCCCGGCGGCCCGTTCGCACATCGCCTGAACGTCGGCCAGCGTCTGACGTCCATAGATATCCGGCTCGCGCACCCCAAGCAGGTTGAGGTTCGGGCCGTTCAGGACGTAGAGGACGGTTGGTTCGGGCATGAGCTCGTGAACTGCGGGTTCCGACCGGAATCGGACGGGCCTTTTAGCTGAGGCGTGGCGGTTATCAAACCGCGGCGCGGAATAGAGTGACGTAGCGGCATGCGCATTCAGGTCAACGGGGAAGTCCGCGAGGTCGAGGCCGGCACCATTCTGGCGCTGGTCGAGGAACTCGGGCTGGACATCCGCAAGGTGGCGGTAGAGCGCAACCTGGAGATCGTGCCGCGGACGCTGCATGGCGCGACGGCGCTGGCCGACGGCGACCGGATCGAACTGGTGCAGTTCGTGGGCGGGGGCTGAGGGCTCACCGGTCGACCTCGAGATCCCGCAGATCCCGGCCCCGCGTCTCGCGACCGAGGACCGCGATCATGCCGAACGCCACCACGGTCAGGCCGCCGACCAGGGCCGCGGCCACGCCCAGCACGGGCGCCGCGCCCAGGACGCTCAGGCCCTGTGCGGCCAGACCGCCCAGCTTGCTGCAGCCGGCGACCCAGCCGGTGGCGCGGCCGCGGATGCGCAGGGGGTAGTTCTCGGCCGTATAGGGCAGGATGATCGAGATGACGCCGCTGGAGCCGACGATCAGCAGGGCCAGCGGGGCGATCGGATCGGCCAGGGCCTCGACGCCCATGCCGCGCAGCAGGAAACCAAACAGGCCGAGGGCGCTGACGCCCAGCATCAGGGCCAGGGCCCCCCGCGTGCTCCAGGCGCTGTAGAGCCAGACCGAGATCAGCACCGTCGGCGCGGCGATCAGGGTGGATCGGGCGATCAGGGCCGAGGCGGCCTCGACGCTTCGGCCCTCGGCGACGAGGGCGGCGGGCAGCCACAGCAGGACGCCGAAATTGACCAGGCCCCAGGACAGGGCGGCGAGGGTCAGGGCGACCGTCACCGCGAGATGGCGGCGGTCGACCGGCGGCAGGCGAGAATGGCTTTCCGCCTCGATGGAGGCCGCGACGGTCCGGACCCCGGCCCCGAACCGCGCCAGCACGGCGCGGGCTTCCTCGCCGCGGCCGACGTGCTGCAGGAAGCGGGCGGACTCGGGCAGAAGAGGGCTGAGGGCGATCAGGATCAGGCCGGTGGGCAGGTTGAGGAACCACATGATCCGCCAGCTCCAGTCAGGCTGGAGCCAGGCGGACAGGGCGCTGGCGGCGAAATAGCCGCCGACCGCGCCGATGCCGCCGACCAGGACCAGGGCCCAGCCGCGGTGGCGTGTGGGCATGATCTCGGCCAGCAGGGCGTAGGCCACGGGCAGCATGCCGCCGGCGGCCGCGCCCATCAGGAAACACATGCCGACGTTCCACCAGAAGTCCGGCATGGCGCCGCAGATCGAGGTGCCGACGAACATCACCGAGGACAGCAGGATCGAGGCGCGGCGGCCGTAGATGTCGGCGAGCCAGCCCCAGGCGAAGGAGCCGACCACAGTGCCGCTCAGGGCCGCGAACGGCAGCAGGGCGACCATGGCGCCGCTCAGGCCATATTCGGCCCGCATGCCCGGCAGGACGAAGCCGAGGCTGGCGGGCTTCATGATATCGACGATCAGGGCGATGGAGAGCAGGCCGCACATCAGCCAGTGAGCCCGGGTCAGGGGCGCGTCCTCGGGCGGAGCCAGGACGAGCACGGCCTCGCCCGCACCCGCCTGTCGCGCCGGCAGCAGGCCGAAGGCCGTCAGGCCCACGCCGCCGACGATCAGGACCATGCCCCACATCATGCCGGCGTCCATCGGCATGCCGGCCAGATGGAACCCCATGTCCCGGCCCATCCAGTACATGGGCAGGTGGAGCAGGACGCCCGCCGTCACGACCAGGCAGCCGAACCAGAAGGCCCAGGCGTGGCGTCGGTCTCCGAATAACCGTGACAGCATGGGCCGCGTCTTCCCCCGGAGACCGATGATCCCGTTCCTAGCGTCCCGGTTCGGCGCGCGTCGAGCGGCAATCGTCGGCGCGGGCGGCGGATAAGTGCCGCGGGGCTCTTCGACTCGGGCTGCGGACGGGCTAAACCCCGCCCATGACCGCTCCCACAGACACCTGGACCGTCGCCGGCCGGACCTTCAACAGCCGACTGATCGTCGGCACCGGCAAGTACAAGACCTATCAGGAGAACGCCGAGGCCGCCGAGGCGGCGGGGGCCGAGATCGTCACCGTGGCGGTGCGGCGGGTGAATCTGAGCGATCCGTCGCAGCCGATGCTGGTCGACTATGTGAAGCCGGACCGGTTCACCTTCCTGCCCAACACCGCGGGCTGTTTCACCGGCGAGGACGCGGTGCGGACGCTGCGGCTCGTGGCGATGTGAAGCCGGACCGGTTCACCTTCCTGCCCAACACCGCGGGCTGTTTCACCGGCGAGGACGCGGTGCGGACGCTGCGGCTGGCGCGCGAGGCCGGCGGCTGGGATCTGGTCAAGCTGGAGGTGCTGTCGGACACGGCGCACCTGTATCCCGACATGATCGAGACGCTGCGGGCGCTGGACCTGCTGATCAGGGACGGCTTCCAGGTCATGGTCTATTGCACCGACGACGTGGTCATGGCGAAGCGGCTGGAAGAGGCGGGGGCCGCGGCGATCATGCCGGCGGCGGCGCCGATCGGCTCGGGCCTGGGCATCCAGAACCGGGTCAACATCCGGCTGATCGTGGAACAGGCCAAGGTGCCGGTGCTGGTCGATGCGGGGGTGGGCACGCCGTCGGATGCGGTGCTGGCCATGGAACTGGGCTGCGACGCGGTGCTGATGAACACGGCCATCGCGGGGGCCGCCGATCCGATCCTGATGGCGTCGGCCATGAAGCACGCGGTGATCGCCGGGCGGCAGGGCTATCTGGCGGGGCGGATGCCGCGGCGGCTGTATGCGAGCGCCAGTTCGCCGCTGAGCGGGCTGATCTGAGGGGCGAGAGTCTCCAACATCAGGAAAAAATGTTGTGACGCGCAGAGCGGCTCGCCGGTGAGGCGGGCGCCGGGGCCTGGGGCGGCTCCGGGCGAGGTTTGGCGCTGTCAAAGACCAGTCCCCGTGGGGATTTGAATCAGTATGCACGGCGATGCGTCAGAAGCGGACGCAGGCGGTTTTGCGGGTCCGGGGCGGCGGGACTGAGGGGGCGGGAAGGGCGGAAAAATGTCTCGAGAGTAGCGGGTTGGGAGGGGCGGGAGTCTTCATTTCCGACAGCGAGGATGGTCACGCGGCGCACCCCTTTCGTCATTCCGGGCGCAGCGCAGCGAAGACCCGGAACCCAGCGGCGCGCGAGAGCGCGAACCTGTCGCGAATGCGATCTGAGCAGCGTGCATGAACAGATCGCCTTCGGCGCCGCTGGGTCCCGGGTCTCCGGGCCGCTACGCGACCCTGCGCCCGGGATGACGAAAGCAAGGAAGGGCGAGGGCGGGTTGGCGGAAACCGTTGCGCCCGCTAGAGCATCGCTTCCTTCCCAAGAGACCCGCCATGCACGACATCCGCGCCATCCGTGAGAACCCCGCCGCCTTCGTCAGCGGCTGGTCGTCGCGCGGGGTGGAGGGGGCGGAGGCTCTGGTGGCGGATATCCTGCGGCTGGACGGCGAGCTGCGCGCCGCCCAGACGACGGGGCAGGAGGCGCTGGCGAAGCGCAATGCGGCGTCGAAACTGATCGGCGCGGCGATGGCCAAGAAGGACATGGCCGAGGCCGAGCGCCTGAAGGCCGAGGTCGAGAACCTGAAGGGCGAGATCGCGACGGCCGAGAAGACCGAGGCCGAGGTCGGCACGGCGTTGCGCGACCTGCTGGCGGCGCAGAAGAATCTGGCGGCGGACGACGTGCCGGAGGGTGAGGACGAGAGCGGCAATGTGCTGGTCGGCGAGCCTTGGGGAACGCCGCGCCAAGAGGGGCCGGCCAAGGATCACGCCGATCTGGGCGAGGCCATGGGCCTGCTGGACTTCGAGGCGGCGGCGCGGATGTCGGGGTCGCGGTTTGCGGTGCTGAAGGGCGGGCTGGCGCGGCTGGAACGGGCCATCGGCCAGTTCATGCTGGACGTGCAGACGAACGAGCACGGCTATCTGGAGGTCAATCCGCCGCTGCTGGTCAACGACGCCGCGGCCTACGGCACGGACAAGCTGCCGAAATTCGCTGACGACCTTTTCCATACGACAGACGGGCGTTGGCTGATTCCGACCGCCGAAGTGTCGCTCACGGCTACGGTGATGGGCCAGCTGCTGAGCGAGAGAGACCTGCAGACGCCGATCCGGATGACGGCGCTGACCCCCTGTTTCCGGGCAGAGGCGGGCTCGGCCGGCAGGGACACGCGCGGCCTGATCCGACAGCACCAATTCTACAAGGTCGAGATGGTGTCGATCACCCGGCCCGAAGACAGCGACGCCGAACACGAGCGGATGACGGCCTGCGCCGAGGCCATTCTGCGGAAGCTGGAGCTGCCGTTCCGCCGACTGTTGCTCTGCAAGGGGGACATGGGGTTCGGCGCCAGAAAGACCTTCGATCTGGAGGTCTGGCTGCCGTCGCAGGGGACCTATCGCGAGATCTCGAGCTGCTCCAACTGCGGGGACTTCCAGGCCCGGCGGATGGACGCGCGCTTCAAGCGCGACGGCGAGAAGAAGACCGAGTTCGTGCACACGCTGAACGGCTCGGGTCTGGCGGTCGGCCGGACGCTGGTGGCCGTCATGGAAAATTATCAGGACGGCGATGGACGGATCGCGGTGCCGGCGGCTCTGCTGCCATATATGGGCGGGGTGACGCACGTGGGATGATTCAAATCCCCGCGCATCCGGCGAAAGCCGGGACCCGGTGCTTTCTAGGGCATTTGTGAATGGGATTGGCGCCGCCGCAACACAGGCAGCGCTGGATCATCCAAAGAACTGGGGCCCGGCTTTCGCCGGGATGATCGGAGTAGAGATGATGCGAACGATCCTTGGCCTGGCCGCCGCCGCACTGACCCTGACCGCCTGCGCCACCAGCGGCCCCTCGTCCAACACCTACGTCCACGCCGCGGGCGACACCGCCTTCACCGGCTGGGTGCGCTTCTCGAACGGGGAGTTCCAGCTGTACGGCGACGAGGACCAGGTGCTGCAGCCCTTCTCGCGGCCCTGCGTCTCGGGCGCGGCGTCGCGGGACGAGATGGCCCAGGCGATGGGCGACCTGGGCGGACAGAAGGTGCGGATCACGGGCCGGACGGCGCCCTGGAGCGCGGCCGTGAACGGCCGGATCGAGCACGCGCGGTCGGACATCCGCAACGACTGCGGCGGAGCCTTCGTGATCCTGGCCGACGACATCCGGCCCGCCAACTGACACAGGCGGCTTGCGCGAGGGGCCGACGCGCTGCAAGAGCGCGGGCGGCATGCGCATTCTTCTGACCAATGACGACGGCGTCGACGCCGAGGGGCTGGCTTGCCTCGAGCGGATCGCGCGGACCCTGTCCGACGACATCTGGCTCTGCGCGCCGCAGGTCGAGCAGTCCGGCAAGGGCCGGGGCATCACCCTGACCGAGCCGCTGCGGGTCAATCGCATGGGCGAGAAGCGGTTCGCGGTGACGGGGACGCCGACCGACTGCGTCGTTCTGGCGGTCAACGACCTGATGCCCGAGCGGCCCGATCTGGTGCTGTCGGGGGTCAATCGCGGCCACAACGTCGGCGAGGACTGTTCGTATTCCGGCACGGTGGCGGGCGCGCTTCAGGGCATGGCCTTCGGCATCCGCTCCATCGCCCTGAGCCAGAGCCTCGAACGCTTCCACGACGAGGTGACGGCCCACTGGGAGACGGCCGAGGCCTATGCGCCGGCCATCATCTCGCGCCTGCTGGCCCAGCCGTGGCAGGACGGGGTGGTGATGAACCTGAACTTCCCCGCCCGTCCGCCCGAGGCCGTGACCGAGGTCGAGGTGACGCGGCAGGGCTTCCGCGACATCGGCGAGATGCATGCGGTCAAGCGCACCGACCTGCGCGGCCGCGACTACTACTGGATGAGCTTCCGCGGGACGAAGCATGACCATCCGTCCGGCACGGACCTGCGGGCCATGGACGAAGGGAAGATTTCGGTCACGCCGCTGCACATCGACCTGACCCATGCGCCCAGCATCCACGACCTGAAGGGCGTGCTGGGCGGGGCGCCGCCGAAGGGTATGGTGACGATATGAGGTCGCTTTTTCACGCCCTTCCCCCATTTCGGGGGAAGGTGGGCCGCGAAGCGGCTCGGATGGGGGCTCTGTCCGGGTTCCGATCAGGGGGCAGCCGGGCCGCCACCGGCCGGCCCCCATCCGTCAGGCTTCGCCTGCCACCTTCCCCCGCGAGGGGGGAAGGGACCCGTCCATGAAACTCAACGACGACCGCGCCGGACGTTTGATCCTCGGCCTTCGCCAGCAGGGGGTGACCGACCCGCGTGTGCTGGCGGCCATGGAATCGATCGACCGCGCCGTCTTCGTGCACGAGAAATTTCTCGACCAGGCATGGGAGGACCAGGCCCTGCCGATCGACTGCGCCCAGACCATCAGCCAGCCCTATATCGTCGGCCTGATGACCCAGGCGCTGGACGTGCAGCCGCGTCACCGGGTGCTGGAGATCGGCACCGGCAGCGGCTACCAGGCCGCGGTGCTGAGCCGGCTGGCGCGCTATGTCTATTCCATCGAGCGGTACCGCAGCCTGCTGACCGAGGCCGAGACCCGGCTGAAGGACCTGAAGATCGACAATGTCATCACCCGGCACGGTGACGGCAATCTGGGCTGGCCCGAACAGGCGCCGTTCGACCGGATCATGGTCACGGCCGCGGCGCCGGGCGAGCCGACCGAACTGCTGCACCAGCTGAAGCCGGGCGGGATACTGGTCTGTCCGGTGGGGCGCAGCTCGGTGCAGATGCTGCACCGCTATGTCGGCCAGGCCGACGGCTCGTTCCGGCGCGAAAGCCTGAGCGAGGTGCGGTTCGTGCCGCTTGTCGAGGGGACGGCCAAGGAGGGGTGAGGGGTAGTCCCGATCGCCCTCCGTTAACCTTCGCGCCCAACTTTGGCGCCCTTTGACGGGTTGGCTTGGGCCGACGGGCGAGGCACACCGGATGACGACCACGGGGCGGGAGACGGCATGACGATGCGATTCGGGATCAGGGTTCTGGCGGTGCTGGTCGGGATGATGACGCTGGCCGCCTGCGCCAGCTATCCGGCCGAGCCGCGCTATTCGATTCGCGCCGACGGCGCGGCTCCCGCCCGGACGCCCGCCTATCCCGCCGCACCGCTTTCGCCGGCTCCGGCTCCAAGCGGGGAGGGCGTGCGCGGCGCGACCAATCCTGCGAACGAAGCGCCGCCGCCGCGCACCGCGCCGGTCGAATCGATCGAGGGCGGGGCGCTGTCGGCGCCGATCGGCACGGCGCCGCGGGTCTATTCCGAAAGCCCCACGCCGGCGGCCGGGCCCGCCTCGGAAGGCTTCAGCACGCCGCCGCCGCCGCGGTCCGGCGCGGTCGCCGTCGAGGCCGGGGCCGTCTATGAAATCCAGCCCGGCGACACGATCTCGGGCATCGGCCGGCGCTTCCAGACGCCGGTGCAGAACCTGATCGACCTGAACGCCCTCGGCCCGCGCGCGGCGATCACTCCGGGCCAGCGGCTGATCCTGCCGGCCAGCGCCGTCGACATCGGCGGCGATCCCTACGCCACCGGGCCGTCGCCGAGCGGCGTCTATGTGCCCGAAGTCGGGACGCCTCCGCCTCCGCCTCCGCCGCCGCCCTCGGGCAACGCCGCCCTGCCGCCGCCGCCGCGCGAGGCCGCGCCCGCGGCCGGACCGGCGCCGACGGCCGGACCCGCTCCGGCGCCCGCGCCCTCGATGGTCAATCTGGACTGGCCGGTGCGCGGCGACATCCTGCGGCGCTTCGGGCCGGTCGGCATGGGCGAGCGCAACAACGGGGTGAACATCGGCGCGGCCGCAGGGGCCGAGGTGCGCGCCGCCGCCGCCGGACGGGTCGGCTATGTCGGCGACGACCTGGCGGGGCAGGGGCTGACCGTGCTGGTGGTGCACCGCGACGGCTGGCGCACGGTCTATGGCCACCTCGGCTCGGCCGTGGTGCGGGACGGGGACGAGATCCGCGCCGGGCAGCAGATCGGCACGGTCGGGACGACCGCCGGGGACGGGCGGCCGTCGGTGCATTTCGAGACCTGGCGCATGCGCGGCGACCAGCCGAACGCCGTCGATCCGCTGACCGTGTTGCCGCGATAACGCAAAGCGGAGCGGTGAACACGCGTCGCGTTGCAAAGTGCGGCGGCGCACCCTAGTTTCCGCGCCTCATTTTCAAGGGCCGCTCCCGGCGGCTCCAGACGTTCGCGGAGACCATCGTGCAGGAACTTATGGCGGGGCCGTTCGGCACCCTGATCTTCTTCGTCCCTGTGATCATCCTGTTCTACTTCATGCTGATCCGCCCGCAGCAGAAGCAGATGAAGGCCCATCAGGCGCTGGTCGCCGGTCTGAAGCGCGGCGACACCGTGGTGCTGTCGAACGGCATGATCGGCAAGGTCACCCGCGTCGAGAACGACCAGGCCATGGTCGAGATCGCGCAGGGCGTGAACGTTCCGGTGGTCAAGCAGATGATCACCCAGGTGCGCGACCGCACGGCGATCGCCGCCAACGACACCAAGACCATCGCCAAGTCCTGACGCCGTTCTGAAAAGGTCGGGGACGCCCGCATGATCCATCTGTCGCGCTGGAAGGTCATCCTTCTTGTCCTGTCCCTGCTGTTCGGGCTGCTGTTCAGCTATCCGAACCTGCTGACGGCCGCCCAGCGCGAGGCGTTGCCGGGCTGGCTGCCGAAGAGCGGGCTGAACCTGGGGCTGGACCTGCAGGGCGGATCGTACCTGCTGCTGGAGGTCGACGTCCCGGCCATGCGCGAGAAGCGCCTGACCAACCTGGGCGAGGACGCCCGCACGGTTCTGGCCGAGGCGCGGGTCGGGGTGACCAGCATCGGACGGGAAGACGCCGGCGTGGTCGTCACCCTCGCCGATCCGACCCAGATGGACCTGGCCCTGCAGTCGATGCGGGCCCTGGTCAGCGGGGGCGCCAGCGGCGTCGCCGACCGGTCGGTGCAGCGTCTGGGCGACAACCGCATCCGTTACGGCTTCACCGAGGCGGCCCTGAACTCCATGGGTTCGGACGCCGTGACGCAGTCGATCGAGGTGGTGCGCCGCCGGATCGACAGCCTGGGCACCCGCGAACCCTCGATCACCCGCCAGGGCGCCGACCGCATCGTGGTCCAGGCCCCGGGCGAGAGCGACCCGGCCCAGCTGGAACGCGTCATCGGCCAGACGGCGCAGCTGACCTTCCAGATGGTCGACGTCGAGAATTCGGTGGAGGAGGCGCTGGCCGGCGCCGTGCCGCCGGACTCCGAACTGATCCCCGGCGCCGAGGCCGGCGGCCCGGCCTACTATCTGGTCAAGCGCCGGGTGCTGGTGTCGGGCGAGAACCTGACCAAGGCCGAGGTGACGGCGGACCAGAACAACCAGACCGCCATCGGCTTCCGCTTCGACGGCGCCGGCGCGCGCCGCTTCGGCGAGGCCACGGCCGCCAATATCGGCAAGCCCTTCGCCATTATTCTCGACGGCAAGGTGATCTCGGCTCCGAACATCCGCAGCGCCATCACCGGCGGCTCGGGCATCATCGAGGGCAGCTACACCATCCAGGAGGCCTCCGAGATGGTGAACCTGCTGAACGGCGGCGCCCTGCCGGCCCCGCTGAACGTCGAGGAGCGCCGGACGGTGACGGCCGAGCTCGGCGCCGACGCCGTGGCCGCGGGCAAGCTGTCGACCCTGATCGGCTTCGCCATCATCGTGGTGTTCATGCTGCTGACCTACGGTTTCATCTTCGGCGGCATCTCGGTGATCGGCCTGCTGCTGAACGGCCTGCTGATCATCGCCGCCATGTCCTTCACCCAGGCGACCCTGACCCTGCCCGGCATCGCGGGTCTGATCCTGACCTTCGCCGTGGCGGTGGACGCGAACGTGCTGATCTATGAGCGGATGCGCGACGAGGCGCGGGCCGGACGGTCCGTGATCGCGTCGCTGGACGCCGGCTTCAACAAGGCCATGGGCACGATCGTCGACGCCAACCTGACGACCCTGGTGGCGGCGCTGATCATGTTCATCTTCGGCGCCGGTCCTGTGCGCGGCTTCGCCTGGACGCTGACGATCGGGGTGTTCACCTCGATGCTGTCGGCGGTGCTGGTCGCCCAGGTCGGACTCGCCCTGTGGCTGAAGATCGCCAAACCCAAAAAACTGCCGATCGCGGAGTGATGGCGATGTCCTGGTGGCCCCTCATCAAAGTCCTGCCGATCAAGACGAACCTGAAGTTCGTCTCGTTCGCCAAATACGCCGCCGTGCTGTCGGCCGTGCTGGTGATCGCCTCGCTGGTCGGGGTGTTCAAGCCCGGCCTGAACCTGGGCATCGACTTCCGCGGCGGCGCCGTGATGGAGCTGAGCAAGCCCACCGGTCAGGCGCTGGAGCTCGACAAGGTGCGCGAGGCCGTCGACGGCCTCGGCCTGGGCGACGTCCAGGTGCAGGGCATCGACAACGACGCCAGCGCCATCGTCAAATTCCAGGTGCCCGACGACGAGCCGCAGGCCCAGGTGGTCCAGCGCGTGCAGTCGGCCGTCACCGCGGCCGTGGGCGAGGTCGAATATTCGGGCGTCAGCGTCGTGGGTTCGAAGGTTTCGGGCGAGCTGTTCACCTCGGGTCTGCTGGCCCTGGGCGCGGCCATCCTTCTGATGTTCGCCTACATCTGGTTCCGGTTCGAGCCGCAGTTCGGTCTCGGCGCCGTGGCCGGGCTGCTGCACGACGTGATCCTGGTGTTCGGCCTGATCGTGCTGATGCGGCTGGAGTTCAGCCTCAACATGGTCGCCGCCATCCTGACGGTCATCGGCTATTCGATGAACGACACCGTGGTGGTGTTCGACCGCCTTCGCGAGAACCTGCGCAAATACAAGACCATGCCCCTGCGCGAGGTGATCGATCTGACCATCAACGAGATCCTGACGCGGACGATCATCACCGGCTTCACGGCGGTGATGGTGCTGGCGGCCCTCGCCTACTTCGGCGGACCGGCCCTGTTCGGCTTCTCGATCGCCCTGATGTTCGGCATCGTCTGCGGCACCTATTCGTCGATCTATGTCGGCGCGCCGATCATCCTGCTGTGGGGCGTCAAGCGCGGCGGCCGCGACAAGGAAGACGCCAAGCCGATCAAGCTGGGAATGGCCAGCCGGCCGTAGGGCGTCTGATCTCCCTCGCCCTTGTGGGGAGGGTGGTCGCGCAGCGACCGGGTGGGGCATCGTCCGGACGCACCCCACCCTGTCGTCGCTTCGCGCCGACATCCCTCCCCATGACGGGGAGGGAGAGGTAAGGTGACGCTTCAACGAATCGCTCCGGGGAGGGGCTGACCATGGGCAAGCTGCTGTCGAATTTCCGCACCACCATCCTGCTGAGCCTCGCGCTCGCGGGCGTGATGATCCTCGCCTTCGGACAGGTGTCCGGCGGCTTCGGGGAGGCCTTCTGGCAGGCGGCGTTCCGCTGGGTGCACGTCGTGGCCGGCATCCTGTGGATCGGCCTGCTGTACTATTTCAACTTCGTCCAGATCCGGGTGATGCCGAACATCCCCGCCGAGCTGAAGCCCGCCATCGGCAAGCATATCGCCCCGGAGGCCCTGTTCTGGTTCCGCTGGTCGGCGCTGGTGACCGTGCTGGCCGGTCTGGCCGTCATGTTCGCCCGTGGACACGCATACGCCGCCGAGGTGCTGACCTTCGGCCTGGCCCAGGGCCTGACCGAGGACCAGAAGGGCTTCACCCTGATGGGCATCGGCGTCTGGCTGGCCATCGTCATGTTCCTCAACGTCTGGGGCATCATCTGGCCGAACCAGAAGCGGGCGCTGGGCATCGTCGTCGTGGATGACGCGGCCAAGGCCAAGGCCGCCCGCGTCGCCATGATGGGCAGCCGCATCAACCTGCTGCTGTCGCTGCCGATGCTGACGTCCATGGCGATGTTCCAGACCCTGTTTGGCTGATCCGTCTTCCGATCGTACGGGCGTCAGCCTCGACGACCAGGTCCGCGGCGCCGACCGCGACCGGTGGCTGTCCAGCCGGTTCGTGGCCGACGAGCGGCTGCGCGCGGACCTGATCGCCCTCTACGCCCTCGAGGCCGAGCTGATGGCCATACCGACGCGGGTGACCCAGCCGATGCTGGCCGAGATGCGCTATGTCTGGTGGCGCGAGCAGATGGACGGGGTGTTCGCGGGAGCGGCGCGCAAGGGCCATCCGGTGCTCGAGGCCCTGACCGACATCGTCGCCCGCCACGGGCTGGAGCGCGCGCCCTTCGACGCCCTGATCGAGGCCCATGTGGGCCGGGTGCATGGCGAGCCGCACGATCTGGACGCCTTCTACGTCGGACCGATGCAGGTCGCGGTGCGGATCCTGTCGAAGACGGCAGACCCCGCTTCCGTGGTCTCGGCGGCGCGGGCGAGGGGACGGGTCCAGACCGGACAGGCTGTGGATACGGGGATGCGGGCGGAGGCGAACCGGGCGCTGCGGAGCCTGCCGGCCGAAGCCTTTCCCGCCGTCGCGTCCGCGGCCCTGCGGAGCGCGGACCCCGCCGATGCGGCTCGGCGGCTGCGGCTGACATGGGCGGTCCTGAGAGGACGGATCTGACGTCCGCGGGTCTCAGAGATCCACGGTCGGGACGCCGGCGGGCCAGGCGTCGTTGAAGAAGGCCTCGCGCGACGGAGCCGGAACGGTCGCTCCGCCCGTGCGCCAGTCCATGAAGGAGGCGTTCCAGTCGGCCCCGGCCCGGTCATAGGCGCCGCCGCCTCCGGCCCGGACGGCCGCGTGCATGGCCGCACGGCGCGTCAGGCCGACGCCCAGTTCCTTCAGGGCCTCGCGGAAGATGTCGTCCGCCTCCCCACGGCGTCCGGGCTGGCCGATGGTGTAGAGCCAGTCATGCAGGACGGCGGCGATCGCATGCCGGCCGAAGGGCGGGATGACCCAGCGGGCGAAGGTCGGGATGGAGGCGAAATCGGTCAGATAGGTGGGCGGCACCCGAACCGTCCGCGACCCGTCGGGAAGCGTGTAGGCGAACGGCCGAAGCACCACGACGGTCGTGCGCCCGTGCCGCTCGCGCGCCTGGTCATGATTGACGGCGCAGACCAGAGGCTCCTCGACACGGATCGCCGCCTCGGTCGCCGTTCGGCCGGTTCTGGCTGCCCTGGGTTTGACCGAGTGGAACGGCATAACGGCGATACTGCAACCGTCACGGGTAGCGTGCAAGGCCCGGGGGCCAAGGCGGCCCTTCCGCCATGGCCGTCAGTTCAGGGTGCGTTCCAGCAGTGCGATGCGCCGGTCGAGGTCGGCGACGACCGAAGCCAGACGCTCCTTTTCGGAGGCCATGTCGATCGGCGTTCCGTCCTCGTAGGACAGTCGCGCGCCGCGGGCGATCAGGTCGAGGCGGTACAGGGCGGTGACGCGCCGCGCCTTGAGGCGGTCGAGTTCGCTTTCCGCGGCCATCAGGCCGCGTCCCGCCACGCCTTCAGCGCGTCCAGCGCCCGGACGCTCATCAGTCGCTTCTTGGCCCGGCCGCGTTCCTTGAGCGGAATCTTCACGCCCGCCTCGTCGACCTTGGGGGCCTCGAGCGGCGGCAGCAGGCCGTAGTTGATGTTCATCGGCTGGAATTTGGAAATGCCCCCGGGTCCGTCGAGGTGGCCGCCGGTGATGTGTTCGACCAGGGCGCCCATGGCGGTGTGGACGGGCGGAGCCTCCAGCGGCCGGCCCAGCCGTTCCGCGGCGGCGAGGCGGCCGGTCAGCAGGCCCATGGCGGCGCTCTCGACATAGCCCTCGACGCCCGTGACCTGGCCGGCGAAGCGCAGGCGCGGCATGGCCTTGAGGCGCAGCTGGCGGTCCAGCAGCTTCGGAGAGTTGAGGAAGGTGTTGCGGTGCAGGCCGCCGAGGCGGGCGAACTGGGCCTCGTGCAGGCCCGGGATCATGCGGAAGACCTCGGCCTGGGCGCCGTGCTTCAGCTTGGTCTGGAAGCCGACCATGTTGAACAGGGTGCCCAAGGCGTTGTCCTGGCGCAGCTGGACGATGGCGTAGGCCTTGACCTGGGGGTCGCGCGGATTGGTCAGGCCGACCGGCTTCATCGGGCCGTGGCGCAGGGTCTCGCGGCCGCGCTCGGCCATGACCTCGATGGGCAGGCAGCCGTCGAAATAGGGAACGTTCTCCCAGTCCTTGAACTCGGCCTTGGGGCCGTTCAGCAGGGCGTCGATGAAGGCCTCATACTGGGCCTTGTCCATCGGGCAGTTGACGTAGGCGGCGGCGTCGCCGCCCGGGCCTTCCTTGTCGTAGCGCGACTGGCGCCAGGCGATGTCGAAGTCGATGGAGTCGGCGTGGACGATGGGGGCGATGGCGTCGAAGAAGCTGAGCGCGTCCTCGCCGGTCAGGTCGAGGATGGCGGCGGCCAAGGCGGGCGAAGTCAGGGGGCCGGTGGCGACGATGACATTGTCCCACTCTTCCGGCGGCAGGCCGGCGATCTCCTCGCGCACGATGGTGATCAGGGGATGGGCCTCGAGTTTCGCCGTGACCGCCTGCGAGAAGCCGTCGCGGTCGACGGCCAGGGCCCCGCCCGCCGGCACCTGATGGGCGTCGCCGCAGGCCATGATGATGGAGTCCAGCGCCCGCATCTCGGCGTGCAGCAGGCCGACGGCGTTGTGCTCCCAGTCGTCGGAGCGGAAGGAGTTGGAGCAGACCAGTTCCGCGAGCCCGTCTGTGTGGTGGGCGTCGGTCTTCACCCCGGGCACGCCGCGCATCTCGTGCAGGACCACGGGGACGCCGGCCGAGGCGATCTGCCAGGCGGCTTCCGAGCCGGCGAGGCCGCCGCCGACGACGTGGATGGGCTTCAGGATGTCCGTCATGCGCGGCTTCTAGCGGGGCCGGGCGAAAGGGGCTAGCTTGGCCATGAGCTTGGGGAGGCTGAATGGCGCGATTTTCAATCGGGACCGCGATCGGCGATGCGTTCGGCCTGATCCGGCGGCGTCCGTTGTCGGTGTTCGTCTGGGGGCTGCTGATGATGGCGCCGTCGGCGGCGACCTTTGGCCTCATGCTGCCGATGATGGGCGACATGATGGGCGAGATGGCGGAAGCGGGTCGGGACGGCGCCGCCCATAACGCCGCCTTCGCCGAAATGATGCAGTTCCAGGCCGTGTCCGGACTGATGAACCTGGTCCAGCTGTTCGTGACGGTCGTCGTCTATACGGCGGTCATGCGGGCCGTGCTGCGGCCCCGGGAGAGTGGCTTCTTCTCCTTGCGTCTGGGCATGGACGAGCTGAGGGTCGCGGTCGTCGGCATCGCCGTGGTCGTGGGCATGTATATCGCCATGATGGTGCTGCTGCTGGTCGGCTTCGCCATCGGCTTCGCCGTCTGGGGCGCGGGTTCGCCGATGAACTGGCTGGTCATCACCGGCCTGATCGTCACGGGAATGCTTGCGATCTGGCTGGGGATGGCGCGGGTCGGCCTGATCGCGCCCGCCAGCGTCCTGTACCGCAGCTTCGCCTTTCCCGAGGGGTGGCGGCTGGCCCGCGGCCAGACCGGCGCCCTGTTCGGCATGATGCTGCTGGCCCTGCTTCTGGTCGTCGCGATCAAGGCGGTCGCGTTCGGCATCGGCCTGGCCGTCGCCCTGGCAGCCGGAGTCTCCGGCGGCGTCGACTGGTCGGCTCTTCAGGCGCACAATATGGACGTCAATCCGTTCGAAGGCATGGAGGCGATGTTCGCGGCCAACTGGCCATGGTTCGCGGTGGGCGCGCTCGTGGCGGCGATGGTCTATGGCGCAGCGCTGACGCTGCACATCGCACCCTTCGCCTCGGCCTGCCGGCAACTGGCCGGAAGCGAAACGCCGCCCGTCGCGGACGAGCCGTCGCCCGGGTCCGTCGGATGAGCCAGGATCAGGACAAGAGAACAGGAGACACCATGGCGTTTTCGGCCACCGACGCGGCTTTCGAGGGTTTCCGCCTCGTCCGGCGCAATCCGCTGGCGCTCGTCGCCTGGACGCTGCTGTACGCCGTCCTGACGCTGACCGCCCTGTTCTCGCTGTCCACCATGGTGGGGCAGCTTGAGGCCTGGAGCGTGCAGGCCGAGGCGATGGAATCCGTCGAGCCGAGCTTCGACCAGGTCTGGGCCCTGATGGCCGGTTTCGGTGCGATCATGGCCCGGGTGGCGTGGCTGCTGCCGATCAGCCTCGTGGTCGGGGCCATGCTGGCCGCGGCGGTGGCGCGCGGGGTGCTGAACCCGTCCCGCGACCGGTTCGGCTATCTGCGCCTCGGCATGGACGAGGTGCGGGTCCTGGCGGTGACCTTCGTGCTCGGCCTGGTCATGACCCTTGTCGCCGTGGTCGCCATCCTGGCGGTCGGCGTGCTGATCGCGGCGGCCAAGGCGGCGGGCGGCGACGGACCCGCCCTCATCGCGGGCCTGCTCGGCTTCCTCGCCGGGACCTGCTTCTTCATCTGGCTGTGCGTCCGGCTGAGCCTGGCCGTGCCGATCACCGTGGCCGAGCGCCGCTTCGCCTTCTTCGATTCCTTCAACCTGACGAAGGGCCGGTTCTGGCCCTTGCTGGGCATGGCGGTGCTGGCCATCGTCATGGTCATGCTGGTGCAGCTGTTGTCGTCCATCGTCAGCCTGCCGCTGGGCATTATCTCGGGCCTCGAGAGCTGGTCGTTCAACAGCGATCAGGACCCCGAGGCCGTCCGGGCGGCTCTCGACGTCGGCAATCCCTGGGTGATCACCCATGCGGTCGTCGAGGCGATCGTGTCCGCACTGACCGTCGGCATCCTGTACGCGCCGTTCGCGGCCGCCTATCGCCAGATCACGGGCGGTCGACCGACAGAAACGGCGTCCGGTCCGGTCTGACCTCGAGGGAAGGCGTCGTGGAAGCGGCCCCGGCCGCAGCCTGAGCCGTCAGGCGCTCTTCCTCAGCGCCGCCACGCGCGCCTTGCGGCGCGTCTCGTGGCGGTCGAGGACCTCCTTGAGGTATTTGCCGGTCCAGCTCTTCGGATTGGCGGCGACCTGTTCGGGGGTGCCGACCGCGACGATCTCGCCGCCGCCGTCGCCGCCCTCGGGGCCGAAGTCGAGCAGCCAGTCGGCGACCTTGATGACGTCGAGATTGTGCTCGATGACCACGATGGTGTTGCCGTTCTCGACCAGTTCCTGAAGCACCTCCAGCAGCTTGCGCGTGTCCTCGAAATGCAGGCCCGTGGTGGGCTCGTCGAGGATGTAGAGGGTCTTGCCGGTGGCGCGTTTCGACAGCTCCTTCGACAGCTTGACCCGCTGGGCCTCGCCGCCGGACAGGGTGGTCGCGGACTGGCCGACCTTGACGTAGCCGAGGCCGACGCGGTTCAGGGTCAGCATCTTGTCGCGGATCGACGGCACGGCCTTGAAGAAGCTGGCGGCCTCTTCAACCGTCATATCCAGAACGTCGGATATGCTCTTGCCCTTGAAGACGATTTCCAGCGTCTCGCGGTTGTAGCGCCTGCCCTTGCAGACGTCACAGGTGACGTAGACGTCGGGCAGGAAATGCATCTCGATCTTGATCAGGCCGTCGCCCTGGCAGGCCTCGCAGCGGCCGCCCTTGACGTTGAAGCTGAAGCGACCGGGCCCGTAGCCGCGGGCCTTGGACTCGGGCAGGCCGGCGTACCAGTCGCGGATGGGACCGAAGGCGCCGGTGTATGTCGCCGGGTTCGAGCGCGGGGTGCGGCCGATGGGCGACTGGTCGATGTCGATGACCTTGTCGAACATCTCCAGCCCCTCGATGCGGTCGAAGGAGGCGGGGGCGTCCGACGCATTGTGCAGCCGGCGGGCGGCGGCCTTGTAGAGGGTCTCGATGGTGAAGGTCGACTTGCCGCCGCCCGACACGCCGGTGACGCAGGTGAACAGGCCGGCGGGAATTTCGCCGGTGACGTTCTTCAGATTGTTGCCGGTGGCGCCGCTGATCCTCAGCATCTTCTTGCGGTCGACGGGACGGCGGCCCTCGGGCGGCAGCTCGATCTCGCGCTCGCCGGTCAGGTATTTGGCGGTCAGGGAGTTGGGATTGGCCATGACCTCGGCCGGGGTGCCCTGGGCGCAGACCTCGCCGCCATGGACGCCGGCGGCCGGGCCCATGTCGATGACATAGTCGGCGGTCAGGATCGCCTCCTCGTCATGCTCGACGACGAGGACGGAATTGCCGAGGTCGCGGAGACCCCGGAGGGACTCCAGCAGGCGGGAGTTGTCGCGCTGGTGCAGGCCGATCGACGGCTCGTCGAGGACGTACAGCACGCCGGTCAGGCCCGAGCCGATCTGSGAGGCSAGGCGGATSCGCTGGCTCTCGCCGCCGGACAGGGTGCCCGAGGCGCGCGACAGGCTGAGGTAGTCRAGGCCGACGTTGTTGAGGAAGCGCAGCCGGTCGGTGATCTCGCCGGTCAGGCCCGAGCCGATCTGGGAGGCCAGGCGGATGCGCTGGCTCTCGCCGCCGGACAGGGTGCCCGAGGCGCGCGACAGGCTGAGGTAGTCAAGGCCGACGTTGTTGAGGAAGCGCAGCCGGTCGGTGATCTC
>NZ_LMFL01000041.1:0-21586 GCF_001426805.1 Brevundimonas sp. Root1423 | reverse complement strand
ACGACGCCCGCCGGGTCCATCAGCAGATGGCTGAAGTCCGTGGGGTCGCCCGGCCGGCCCGAAGGCTCCGGCACGCGCAAAGACAAGGCTTGGCTATTTGGCTTCTTCATTCCGTCCTGCCGTCCGGTTGATCCGACCGCGTTTCCTGCGGCGCAATTAGCACGAGGCGCCAGACAAGGCTCGCTCGATTTCGACCTTGCCTTAGCGGGTTTAGCGGTATTTTATTGCGCGAGAACACACTCAGGAGAAACGCCTTGGCTGACGATCTGGATCCCGTCGACGCCCGAATTCTGGACATCCTGCAGCAGGACGCCGGACTGTCGGTGGCCGAGGTGGCGGACCGGGTCGGCCTGTCGGCCTCGCCGTGCTGGCGCCGGATCAAGAGACTGGAGGATACGGGCTTCATCCGCAAGCGGGTGACCCTGCTCGACGCGACCAAGCTGGGCCTGGATTTCGAGGTCTACGCCATCGTCAAGCTCAGCCTGCCCTCGACCGAAAACCTCGACGTCTTCGAGGCCGCCGTGGCCGCCTGGCCCGAGGTGGTGCAGTGCGCCACCATCACCGGGCGCGAGGACTATGTGCTGCGGATCATCACCTCGGACATGCACGCCTTCGACCAGTTCCTGCGCCACAAGCTGCTGAGCCTCGGCATCGTCTCGGACTGCGAGAGCCACATCGTCACCCGAGGGGTGAAGAATGTGACCGCCCTGCCCCTTGGCATCATCACCCCGCACGTCGGATAGTCCGGTTCGGCGCCCGGGCGGAGGCCTGGGCCGGAGGACAAGACATGATCGAGATGGTGATCGACGCCCGCCGCAAGGACCTCGGCGGATTCGAGGTCGGGCGGGTGCTGCCCTTCCATGCGCGGCGGATGGTCGGACCCTTCATCTTCCTCGACCAGATGGGCCCGGCCGAGTTCGCGCCGGGGGCGGAGGCGATCAATGTCCGTCCGCATCCGCACATCGGCCTGTCGACCCTCAGCTATCTGTTCGAGGGCGAGATCATGCACCGGGACAACACCGGCGCGACCCAGGCCATCCGCCCCGGGGAGGTCAACTGGATGACAGCCGGCAAGGGCATCGTCCACTCCGAGCGCACCGACCCGCTGAAGCGGTCCACGGGCGGCCCGATGCACGGCATGCAGGCCTGGATCGCCCTGCCCGAAGAGGCCGAGGAGACCGACCCGCGCTTCCATCATCATGGCGAGGCCGACCAGCCGGCCTATGAAAACGGCGGCCTGTTCGCGCGGCTGGTGGCGGGCGAGGCCTATGGCGCCAGGGCCGCCGTGCCGGTGTCGTCGCCGCTGTTCTACGTTCACTGGGAGCTGGCCGAGGGGGTGCGCACCGCGCCGCCCCCGGGACGGGGGGCGGGCGGCTATTCCGAACGCGCCCTGTATGTGGCGAAGGGCGAGATCGAGGTCGGCGACCGGGCCTTCCACGAGGGCCAGATGATCGTGCTGGAGCCGACGGCCGAGCCGACCATCAAGGCGCTGAAGCCCTCGACCGTGATGGTTCTGGGCGGCGAGCCGGTCGGGCCGCGCATCATCTGGTGGAATTTCGTCCATTCGAAACAGGAGCGGATCGACCAGGCCAAGGCCGACTGGAAGGCGGGGCGGATGGCCCTGCCGAGCGAGGATTCGGTCGAGTTCATCCCCCTGCCGGACGTGCCGTCGACGCCGGAGCCGGCGCCCGTCAAGCCGGAACCGACGCACCCGGTCTGAAGGCCTACTGCGGCGGCAGACCCGAACGCGACGCCACCCAGTCGACGACCGTCCTCAGGGCCTCGGGAGCGATGGTTTCCTCGATCGTTCCGTATTCGGAAGGCGCGCCGGTTCGGGCGGTCTGCATGAGATGGTTCAGGTCCGGCAGGACGACGATCTCGGCCGCCGGCAGAATCCGGGCCAGGGCCGGCGCGTTCTGGTCGGCGGGCACCTGAAGGTCCTTGCCGCCGTAGACCGCCAGCAGGGGCATGCGCACCGCGGCGAGGGCCGGGGCCGGATCGTGGGCGACGAACCAGCGGTACCAGGCCGAGACGATGGGGCGCACCGCCTCCTTCGCCTGGGCCTCCGTCATGCCCTCCGCCGTCAGAAGCGCCACCGTCTCCCGTTCCACGGCCGCGCCGTCGTCCTTGTTGCGGGCCACGGCGTCCATCAGGGCGCGTTGGCGGGCATTGCCGCTCTCGACCTGGGCCGGGGACGCGCCGGCCGCCGTGGCCAGCCGCCGCTGCTGTTCCACCAGGATGTCGCCGCCGGTCACCGAGGTTCCGGCCAGCATGACGATCCAGGCCGGCTCGCCGCCGTTCTGCGCCACCAGGGGGGCGATCAGGCCGCCCTCGCTGTGGCCGATCAGGCCGATCCGGTCGCCGTCGATCCCGGGGCGGGTCCTGAGGTAGCTCATGGCCGCCGCCGCGTCGGTGGCGAAGTCGGCGGTGGTTTCCGCGGGCGTGCCGCCGCCCGAGCCGCCGACGCCCCGGTCGTCATAGCGCAGGACGGCGACGCCGCGCCGGGTCAGGGCGTCGGCCCAGACCAGGAAGGGCTTGTGATTGAAGATGGTTTCGTCGCGGTCCTGGGCGCCCGAACCGGTGATCAGGATCGCCGCGGGGAAGGGCCCGTCGCCCGGCGGCAGCGTCAGGGTTCCCGCGAGGGTGATCCCGGCCCCGGCGTTGGGGAAGGTGACGTCCTCGCTGCGATAGGGGAAAGGCGCGACCGGCGTCTGCGGCCGCGAGGGCCCGGCGATCGAGACGGCGTCGGCGGTGCGGGTCAGGACCACGGGTATGGCCGCCGCGCCCTGGGTCAGGGCCCCGGTGATGGTTCGTCCGTCGCCGGACAGGGCGCCCTCGAAGGCGGCGTGCACGGCCGGGACCGAGAAGCGGACCACGCCGCCCTCGAGGGTCGGACCGACCGCGGGAATGCCGCTGGCGCCCTGATCCGGGCTGTCGACGACGGCGGCGCCCGCGGCGTCGACGCGCAAAACGATGCGCAGGCTCTGTCCGCCGACGGAGAGCAGGCCGTCCCATTGTCCGGCCAGTTGGGGCGCGGCTGTCGCCTGCAACGCCGCCACGGCGATCATCGATGCCAGGATCATGGTCAGGGCCCTCCGCCTTCAGAATAGGCCGGGCGAGAGGACGGGCCAAGCAGGTGGGTCTTGAATCGCAACCTGCGAACCCGATCTAGCGGGCATGACCGCATTCTCCGTTCTCGACCTGTCGCCCATCGTCGAGGGCGGCGACGCCCGCCGCGCCCTGCTGGAGACCACGGCCTTCGCCCAGGCCGCCGACCGGCTGGGGTTCAAACGATTCTGGGTCGCCGAGCATCACAACATGCCGGGCATCGCCAGCGCCGCGACCGCCGTGGTGATCGGCCAGATCGCCGGGGCGACGGAGCGTATCCGCGTCGGCTCCGGCGGGGTCATGCTGCCCAACCACGCGCCGCTGGTGATCGCCGAGCAGTTCGGGACGCTGGAGGCGTTGTATCCGGGCCGGATCGATCTGGGCCTCGGCCGGGCGCCCGGCACCGACGGCGAGACGGCCCGGGCCCTGCGCCGCTATTTCGAGGCCGCCGACCAGTTCCCGCGCGACGTGATGGAGCTTCAGCGTTTCCTCGACGATCCGGTCGAGGGGCAGCGGGTCACGGCCTGGCCCGGGGCGGGGGCGAAGGTGCCGATCTGGCTGCTGGGCTCCAGTCTGTTCAGCGCCGAACTGGCCGCGCATCTGGGCCTGCCCTTCGCCTTCGCCAGCCATTTCGCGCCCGAGTTGCTGATGCAGGCGCTGCAGACCTATCGCGCCGGTTTCCGGCCGTCCCAGGCGTTGGCCGGACCCTATGCGATGGCGGCGATCAATGTCTTCGCGGCGGAGACGGACGGGGCGGCGCAGCGGCTGTCGACCTCCATGCAGCAGGCCTTCGCCGCGGTGGTGACCGGCAAGCCGGGCAAGGTGAAGCCGCCGGTGGACGACATCACGGCCGTGCTGGATGCGCGCCAGCTGGCGGCGGTGCAGAGCCGTCTGACCTATGCCGCCATCGGCGGGCGCGAGACGGTGCGCGCCAAGCTGGCGGCCTTCGCGGAGCAGACGGGGGTCGACGAGGTCATGGTCACGGGCATGGTGTTCGACATCGACGACCGCATCCGCAGCCTCGAGATCACGGCGGAAGCGGTGGCGGGACTGTAATTTCCATCGCGGGGATGAGCGGAATCAGGAGATCGGAACAAGCCCCGCCAGAAACGCGACCAACAGCCGGTTCACCTCGTCGGCCCGCTCCTGCTGGATCCAGTGGCCGGCGCCCGGGACCACGACCTGCAGGCGCAGGTCCGGGATCCACGCCTTCAACCCCGCCTCATGCTGCCCCGCATAGTGGCGCACAGGATCGCGCTCGCCGACCACGAAGGCGGCGGGCACGGTGATGCGGGCGTCCTGCAGATGCGCTGTCAGCGACCAGTTGCGGTCGAGGTTGCGATACCAGTCGAGCGGTCCCTTAAACCCCCCGCCTGAGAAGGCGTCGACGTATTCGGCGAAATGCTCCGGACTCATCCACGGCGGCAGGGTCGCGTCGTCGGGGACGGTCGAGATGAAGCTCTGTCCCTCGGGGATGAAGCCGGTCGACCGCCGGCCGTCGGGGGTCGCGCCGTCGTAGGCGAAGAACATCTTGCGCAGGGCTGTCGCCGGATCGGCGTCGAACACCGCATGGGCGTCGTCAGCCTGGAAGCGGCTGATGTACAGGTCGCCGAGGCCGAGGCGTTTGGAGATCGCCGCCATGGCCGCGGTCGGCGGACCCTTCGACCGACGCGGCTGGAATGGCACAGACAGGCCGAAGACGGCGCGGAACAGGTCGGGCCGGGTCAGGGCGCAGTGCCAGGCGACCGGCGCGCCCCAGTCGTGGCCGACGACGACGCATGGCGTCTCGCCCAGGGCCCGGACCAGATCGACCATGTCGCCGACGAGATGGAGGATGGAATAGTCCGTGGCGTCGGCCGGCTTGTCCGTCCCGCCGTAGCCGCGCATGTCCGGGGCGACGGCGTGGAAGCCGGCGGCGGCGAGGGCCTGGACCTGGGCCCGCCAGCTGATCCCGAGTTCGGGAAAGCCGTGGATCAGCAGGACGAGCGGGCCTGAGCCGGCTTCGAGGATCTGCTGCTTCAGGCCGTCGGTCTGGATCAGGCGTTGACGCATGGCTCAACCCTCGCTCGCCCGGCGAATGCCGGAAGGTTCTTCGCAAAGAACACGAAGGAATCACGAAGGCCACCAAGGGGGATCGATCGCCGCTCCCTTAGTGTTCCTTGCGATTCCTTTGCGGCCTTGGTGATGAACCAGCCTTCCTTGAATTCGCCTTCGGCGCGCTTCGTGGATTGGCGCCTAAAGCGTCACGCCCGTGGTGCGCATGATCTCGGCGCGGAGCCCGGGCATGCCGTCGCCCTTTTCGGCCGAGGTGACGATCACCGCCGGATAGGCGGCGCCGCGTTTGGACACGGCCTTCAGCGTTGCGGCCTGGACCTTCTCGGCCTCGCCCTTCTTGAGCTTGTCGGCCTTGGTCAGGATGATCTGATAGCTGACGGCGGCGAGGTCCAGCGCGTCCAGCGCCTCGTCATCGACCTTCTTGAGGCCGTGGCGGGCGTCGATCAGCAGATAGACCCGCTTCAACGTCACCCGCCCGCGCAGATAGTCGCGGCCCAGGTCCTGGAATTTCTTCACCGTCGACTTCGACGCCTTGGCCCAGCCGTAGCCGGGCAGGTCGACGAGCCGCATCTTGCCGTCGAGGTCGAAGAAATTGACCTCGCGCGTGCGGCCCGGCTCGTTCGAGGCGCGGGCCAGTTTGTGCATACCGACGAGGCCGTTGATCAGGCTGGACTTGCCGACGTTCGACCGGCCCGCGAAGGCGACCTCCGGCAGGTCCGGATCAGGCAGCTGCTCGATCTTGGCGCACCCCATGACGAAGGTGGCGGGACGCGCGAACAGGATGCGGCCCTGCTCCAGTTCTTCCTCGGTGAAATCGTCCAACTCAGGCCTTCTTGAATCTGAGCAGGAAGGTGTCGATCGGGTTCTCGGCCTTCAGGCGGTGCATGATCACATACTGCTGGAWGATGGTCAGGATGTTGGACCASGCCCAGTAGATCAGCAGGCCGGCCGGGAAGGTGGCCATGATGAAGGTGAAGACGATCGGCATGAACTGGAAGATGCGGCGCTGCATCGGGTCCGGCGCCGGCGGGCTCATCGCCATCTGCAGCCACATGGTCAGGCCGTAGAAGATGGCCAGGATGCTGAGCGCGAAGGTCCCGCCCAGATAGGCGCCGATCAGCGGGGCCGACGACGGGTCCCACGGGATCAGGCCGAACAGGTTCCAGATGGTCGAGGGGTCGGCCGCCGACAGGTCGCGGATCCAGCCAAAGAACGGCGCGTGCCGCATCTCGATGGTCACGAACAGCATCTTGTAGACGGCGTAGAAGACCGGGATCTGCAGCAGCAGGGGCAGACAGCCCGCCAGCGGATTNCGAACAGCATCTTGTAGACGGCGTAGAAGACCGGGATCTGCAGCAGCAGGGGCAGACAGCCCGCCAGCGGATTGATCTTYTCCTTCTGATACAGCGCCATCAGCTCCTTCTGCTGGGCGGCCGGATCGTCGGGGTGYTTCTTCTTCAGCTCCTCCATCTTSGGCTGGAGGGTCCGCATCTTGGACATGCTCTCGTAGGACTTGTTGGCCAGCGGGAACATGATCAGGCGCACGGTCAGGGTCAGACCGAGGATGGCCAGGCCGAAGTTTCCGAACCAGCCGTAGAACAGCTCGACCAGCAGGAAGATCGGCCGCGTGAGGAAGAACAGGAAGCCCCAGTCGATCGCATAGATGAAGCGCGGAAGGTTCAGCTGCTTCTCGTAGGCGGAGAGGATTTCGTTGCGCTTGGCGCCGGCGAACAGGCGCTGGGTCTCGGTGATCTGGCGGCCCGGGGCGATGGTGTGCGTTTCGCCCAGCATGGTGGCCGAGTGGATGTCGGCGTGCGCCGCGTCGGTGACGCGGAAGGCGGCCTGGATGCGCTCGTCCTGCTGCGGGATCAGGGCGGCCAGCCAGTATTTGTCGGTGATGCCCATCCAGCCGCCGGTCGAAGTGTGCTCCTGCACCGGCTTCTTGGCCCAGGCCTTGTACTTCAGCTGCTGGGTGGCGTAGTCGCCCGGCGTGCCGAAGGTGCCGATGCCGCCCTCGTGCAGGACCTGCTGGCGGCCCAGTTCGTCGGGCACGCCCTGCCGTTCGATCCGGCCCCAGGGCGCGATGGCGATCGGCTGGGCGCTGAAGTTGGCGACGGTGTCGGTGATGGTGAACAGATACTGGTCGTCAACGGCGATGCGGCGGGTGAAGCGCAGACCGGCGCCGTTGTCCCAGGTCAGGGTGACCGGCGTGGCCGTCGTCAGGGTCGCGCCCTCGGTCAGGCGCCACGGCGTCTGCGGACCGGGCACGCCGCCGGGCACATTGGGGCCGTTCCAGCCGAACTGGGCCTGATAGGCGTGACGCATGCCCTCGGGACGGAACAGTTCGACGGCGGGCGAGCCCTCTTCGATCGTCTCCTGGTATTTGGTCAGGAACAGGTCGTCGATCCGCGCGCCGCGCAGGGACAGCGAGCCTGTGACCGTGCCGGTCTGGATCGGCACGCGCGCCCCGCCACGCCCCAGGGCGACCGTGCGGTCCTCGGTGAAGACGACGACGCCCGGCGACGGTGCGGCGGTCGCGGCGGCCGTGGTCTGCTCGGCGGCGGCCTGCTGCGCGGCCTTCCGGCGCTCGGCCTGGGGCGCCATCACGAAGACGTTGTAGGCGAGCAGCATGATGACCGCGATCACGACGAAGATGATCGTGTTTCGGCTGTTGTCTTGAGGAGGCATGGAGATCAGGAATCCTGGCCGGCGGTTGCGGGCGTCGTGGGCGCCGTCTTTGGCGCCGGCCGCGGGGTCGCGAGCCTTGTAAGCGCCGATTTCACATCGTCAAGCAAACGGTCCCAGGGACGGTCGGCCGTGCCCGCGCGGGCGATGAAGACATAGTCGCTGCCGGGGACCGCCAACAGGGGCGCCATGGCGCGGGCGGCTTCCCTCAGGCGGCGTTTGGCGCGGTTGCGGATGACGGCGTTGCCGACCTTGCGCGTGGCGGTGAAACCCAGCCGCACGACGGGCCGTTCGTCGCCGCGGTCCAGCCGCTGCACGACCACGGCGCCGCGGGCCTCTGAAACGCCCTTCGCGGCCGCCAGGAACTGGGGCCGCGAAGTCATGCGTTCGATTTTGAAGAGTTCGGCCATGCGCCCGAGCACAGGCGCCGGACGACTTAGGCCGTCAGGCGCTTGCGGCCCTTGGCGCGACGACGCGCAACGATCTTCTGTCCGTTCTTGGTGGCCATCCGCGAACGGAAGCCGTGACGGCGCTTGCGCACGAGTCGCGACGGCTGATAGGTCCGCTNGGAGAGAGAATGAACCGGTTCAAACGCTTTGCGCCTCTGATCGTACTGGCCGGCGTCATCGCCCTGATCTTCGCCATGGGCTGGAACCGCTATCTGTCCCTCGACACCATACGCGACCACGGGGCCGGGTTTCACGCCTTCAAGGACGCCAACTACATCCTGAGCCTGCTGATCCTGATGGCCGTGTTCGCCGTCCTGACGGCCAGCGTGGTGCCCGGCGTCTTCTTCGTCACCATCACGGCCGGTTATCTGTTCGGCCCCTGGGTCGGCGGCGTCTCCACCTCCATCGCCGCCACCGTCGGCGCCCTGATCGTCTATGCCGTGGCCCGGTCGGCGCTGGGCGAGGCGCTGAGGAAGAAGGCCGAACGCGACAGGGGCCTGATGCAGAAAGTCTGCGACGCCATCGACCGGGACACCTTCTGGTACGTCCTGGCCTCGCGCCTGGCCGTGGTGGTGCCGTTTCACATGATCAATGTCGCCGCTGGGATCATGGCCGTGCGGCTGACCCCCTATACCGTCGCCACGGTCGTCGGCCTGCTGCCGGCCCACATCATCTACTGCTGGATCGGATCGCGGCTGAACGAGCTGTTGATGACCAACCCGGACCCGGACTTCCAGGCCCTGTTCGGCCAGTTCTGGGCCCCGATGGCGGGCGTCTTCGTGCTGGCGGTGGTCCTTCCGTTCGGTCTCAAGGGACTGCAGAGGGCCCTGGGCCGGAAGGCGGCGACATGAACGGCGCAGCTTTTGGCCCGAGCTTTGCGTTAAGCGGCGCATGAACCGCTTCCGGCCCCTGCTGAGCGACCTGCGGCGGACCCTGCGCGTGCCCGCCGACTGGCGCGAGCGGCTGAAGTTTCACGCGCCGGACGCCCTGGCCTGGCGGCTGCTGCTGCTGACCTTCGTCTTCACCGTGGTCGTGGAGATCCTGATCATCGCCCCCAGCGCCGCGAGCTTCCATGAGCGCTGGCTGCTGGACCGGCTGCAGTCGGCCGAACTGGCCTCGGTCGGGGTCGAGGCCCTGCCCTATTCGGCGGTCGAGGACGAGACGGCGGAACAGCTGCTGGCCATCGGCGGGGTGCAGGCCGTGGTCGTCGGCGACCAGGGCGTGCGGCGGCTGTTGCTGCAGGCGCCCAATCTGCCGCGCACGCCCGACCTGATCGATCTGCGCCAGAGCCGGCCCGTGGCCCGCACCCTGGACCCGTGGCGCACCCTGTTCGGCCATCCGGACCGGTCCATTCGTGTTCAGGCCCGGCCGCGATACCGCTCGGGCGACTTCATCGAGATCCTGGCCCCGGCCCAGCCGCTGAAGCAGGAACTGCGGGCCTTCCTGCTGAACAGCCTGCTGATGTCGCTGCTGATCTCGCTGGTGGCGGGCGGGCTGCTGTACGGCGGCCTGGCCTTCCTGGTGCTGCAGCCGCTGCGGCGGGTGACCCGCTCCATCGAGCATTTCGCTCTCGATCCGGAGGCGGAAGGCGATCCGCCCAGCGACCGGCACGACGAGATCGGGCGGGTCGAGCGCGAACTGGCGCGGATGCAGGAGGAGGTGCGCGTCTCCCTGCGCTCCCGCGCGCGGCTGGTGGCGCTGGGCGAGGCTGTGGCCAAGATCAATCACGACCTGCGCAACATGCTGACCTCGGCCCAGCTCGCCTCCGAGAGACTGGCCGATTCTCCCGATCCCGAAGTCGCGAAGGTCCTGCCCCGGCTGGAGCGCGCCCTGGGACGCGCCGCCGCCCTGTCGCGCAATGTGCTGGAGTACGGCAAGAGCGAGGAGCCCGCGCCCCAGCGGGTCCGCATCCCCCTCGGCGCCGCCATCGCCGCCGCCGCGGAAGACGCGGGCCTGACGCCGGAGGGCGTGCGCCTGACCCGGGCCATTCCCGCCCGCTTCGCCGTCCAGGCGGATCCCGATCAGCTGCACCGCATCCTCGTCAACCTGATGCGCAACGCGCGGCAGGCGATCGAGGGCGACGCCACCCGGCGCACCGGCCGCAAGGGCGCGGTCCGGGTCACCGTCTCGGGCGACGACGGCGACTGCATCATCCGCATCGCCGACGACGGACCGGGGATTCCGCCGCGCCTGTCCGGAAGCCTGTTCGAGCCCTTCGTCAGCGGCCGCGCCTCGGACGGGGCCGGCCTGGGTCTGGCCATTTCGCGCGAACTGGCGGCCAGTCACGGCGGAGCGCTGACGCTGGTCGAGACCGGACCGGCGGGCACCACCTTTGAATTGCGCCTTCCGCACTGACGCCCGGGCCGGCTCCAAATCGCTTGAACGGCGTTATGGCTGGCGGACCGCCGCGAAACCGCCCAGCTTCACGGCGACGCTTTTTCGCCTGAAGGAGGCTTTCATGATCCGCTTCACCCTCGCCGCCGGCGCCGCGCTCGTGCTGGCCGCCACGCCTGTGCTGGCCCAGACCACTCCGCCGCAGGCGACCGTCTCGGGCAAGCCCGGGCCCGTGAACACGGCGCCCGGCTCGGAGGAATGGCTGCGCCAGCGCGGCGAGAGCTACAGATCGGCGCCGGACGCCGAGCAGAACCCGGCCGAGGTCGCCGAGACTATCCGGCTGAACGCGGAGATCGCGGCCCGGAACGCCGCCGCCGAACGGGCCGAGGCCGAGGCCGCCGCGACGTTCGAGCGCCAGAGCGCCCGGTGGCGCGAAGAGACCGCCCGGCTGGAAACACAGCGCGCCCAGTATGAAGCGGACCTCGCGGCTTCCAACTCTGCCCGCGCGGCCTATGAGCGGGCCCGCGCCGCCTGGGAAGCCGAGGTCGCCGCCTGCGAGCGCGAGCGCCGCGTCTGCGTGACGACCCCGCCCGCAAAATACTGACGTCGGCCGGTAACCTTTCGGCCCGCTTCGTCGTAGCTTCGACGCAGGCGTCGATCTGCGCCGGAGCGACCATGACCGACACCGCCGCGGACCCGCCTGTGGACGACGCTGAAAGCCGCCGCGCCGGGCGCTCCGGCCGGCGCGCTGACCGTTCTCTGCGGGGCGGCCGGACGGATACCTATCGCCATCCGCCGCCGGTGCGGATCGGCCACTGGCTGAACGCTGTCGCCGTCGTGGTGCTGATCATGAGCGGGCTGAACATCCTGCTGGCCCATCCCCACCTCTACTGGGGCGTTCGCTCGACCTTCGCCGATCCGTGGGTCAGCATCCCCCCGCTGCCGAACTGGCTGCTGATCCCGCAGGGCCGCAACCTTGCGGAGGCGCGGAATTATCACTTCCTGTTCGCCTGGATCTTCGTGGCCAACGGGCTGGTCTATCTGGCGTACAGCGTCCTGACAGGGCGGCTCGGCCGCCGCATCTGGCCGACCGCGACGGAGCTGAAGGGGTTGGGCGCATCGATGGCGGAACACGCCCGCTTTCACTTTCCGACCGACGATCACGCCCGCGCCTATAATGTGATCCAGAAGCTGGCCTATGCGGCGATGATCCTGATCATCCTGCCGATGATGCTGATCACGGGCCTGTCGATGTCGCCCGGCTTCAACGCCGTGGGCGGTGTGCTGCTGGAGATCATGGGCGGGCGGCAGTCGGCGCGGACGCTGCATTTCATCTCGGCCGGCCTGATCGTCGGCTTCATCGTCATCCACGTCGGCCTGGTGATCTGGACGGGCCCGTTAAACAACATGCGGTCGATGATCACCGGCTGGTTCGTGATCCAGCCGCCCGGCTCGACCGCCGGGCCGAAGCTCCGGCGCCGGGTCGATGAGGGAGACGGATCATGAACCGCCGCCGCTGGCTGACCGGCGCTGTCGCCACCGCCGCGACCGCCCTGCTGTCCGCCTGCGGGCAGGCGGGGACCAGTCTGGCGGAGCAGGCGCGGCGCATGGGCGAGGGACTGACGCGGCGGGCGCAACGCCTGCTGATCCCGCGCGACGCCCTGGCCCCGACCTACAGCCGGGCCGAGATTTCACCGGACTTCCGGACCAATGGCTCGATCGATCCGGCGGCCGCCGACTATGCGGCGCTCAAGGCCGGCGGCTTCGCCGACTACCGGCTGATCATCGACGGTCTGGTGGAGCGGCCGCTGTCGCTGAGCCTGGCCGAACTGCGCGCCCGTCCGGCGCAGAGCCAGATCACCAAGCACGACTGCGTCGAGGGCTGGACCTCGATCGGCGAATGGACCGGCGTGCGGCTGGAGACCCTGCTGGACGAGGCGGGCCTGAAGCCCGAGGCCCGCTACATCGTCTTCCACTGTTTCGACGCCCTGGATCAGCGCGAGGACGGCGAGCGGTACTATGAGAGCATCGACCTGATCGACGCCCGGCACCCCCAGACCATCTTGGCGTACGGCATGAACGGCGAGACCCTGCCGGTCCCGCACGGCGCCCCGCTGCGGCTGAGGGTCGAGCGGCAGATCGGCTACAAGCACGCCAAATACATCCGGCGCATCGAGGCGGTGGAGCGCTTCGACCACATCGGCGGCGGCAAGGGCGGCTATTGGGAAGACCGTGGCTACGAGTGGTTCGCCGGGATCTGAATTCCGCCGTTCAGGCCTCCGCGCCCTCGGCCCGCTTCTTCATCATGGCGTCGAAGCTGCCCCAGACGCCCTCGGCGCCGTGCCAGGCGCCGGTGGTGGCGGCCTTGGAGTATTCGGTGGCGCGGGCCTCGAAGAAGTTGGCGTGCTCGACGCCGGACAACATCGACTGCAGCCACGGCAGCGGGTTCTCCTTGACCCCGAACACTTCCGGCAGATGCAGCTGGCGCAGGCGCCAGTCGGCGATGAAGCGGATGTACTGCTTGATGTCCTCGGGGACCATGCCGTTGACCGGCCCCATCTCGAAGGCCAGGTCGATGAAGCGGTCCTCCATCTCGACCACCGTCCTGCAGCATTCGACGATGTCGGCGGCCACGGCCGGGGTGACCGCGCCGGTCTCCTTGTTGAAGGCGTGGTACAGCTTGATGATGCCCTCGCAGTGCAGGCTCTCGTCGCGCACCGACCAGCTGACGATCTGGCCCATGCCCTTCATCTTGTTCTGGCGCGGGAAATTCATCAGCATCGCGAAGGAAGCGAACAGCTGCAGTCCCTCGGAGAAACCGCCGAACATGGCCAGGGTGCGGGCGATGTCGCCGTTGGTCTCGACCCCGAACCTGCCCATGAAGTCATGCTTGTCGCGCATGGCCTCGTATTCCATGAAGGCGCCGAACTCGCTCTCGGGCATGCCGATGGTCTCGAGCAGCAGGGCGTAGGCGGCGATGTGGATGGTCTCCATGTTGGCGAAGCTCGCCAGCATCATCTTGACCTCGGTCGGTTTGAACACCCGGCCGTAGCGCTCCATGTAGTTGTCCTGGACCTCGATGTCGGCCTGGGTGAAGAAGCGGAAGATCTGGGTCAGCAGGTTGCGTTCCGACGGCGTCAGATTGGCCGCCCAGTCCTTGCAGTCCTCGCCCAGCGGCACCTCTTCAGGCATCCAGTGGACCTGCTGCTGTTTCTTCCACATGTCGAAGGCCCACGGGTAGCGGAACGGCTTGTAGGCCGCAGACGGGGTCAGCAGGCCGGCGGTCGGGGGGGTGATCGAGACGTGCGCGTTCATCGGGGTACTGGCTCTGTCGGCGAATCCGAGGGTGGGTTCACCATGCGGTCGGACAGGCCCGGCGCCAAGCCGAAATGCGGCTATATTGCGATCACTTTTTCCGCGACCGCTACATATGGTGTCCCGATGCCGGACAACTGGGGACGCGGCTGGGGACAAGCCCAAGCCTGGCCTATGGCGGGGGCGGGAACTCTCGGGCGCGCCGGGGGCCCCCCGCGTCTACCTTGGGTGATCGAAGGAGAGTCCCGATGACCTACACCGTCTATGGCGCGGCCGGTTCCGGCTCGGTCCCGGTCGAGGCCGCCCTGACCCTGATCGGCGCGCCCTATCGCGTGGTCGAGGCCGTGACCTGGGAGGGCGACGCGGAGCGCGACAAGGTCGCGGTCGTCAATCCGATGCGGCAGATCCCGGCGCTGATCACGCCGGCCGGCGAAACGATCACCGAAAGCGCGGCGATCCTGATCTGGCTGGCCGAACAGCATCCGGAGGCGGCGCTGGGGCCCGAGCCCTGCGATCCGCGGAGGGCGCAGTTCCTGCGCTGGATGTGTTTCGTCCCGGCCGCCGTCTACTCGATGTACTGGGTTCGCGACGATCCGGCCCGGCTGGCCGGCGCCGATCCGGCCGCCCAGGCGCTGATCAGGACCCGCACCGCCGAACGGATCGCGGACTGCTGGGCGAAGATGGAGAGCCAGATCGTCCCCGACCGGTTCCTGCTCGGCCCCGAGCCGACGGTGCTGGACCTCTATGTCGCCGTGGCCAGCCGCTGGACCCCGCACCGCAGGCGCTTTCACGAGGTCGCGCCGCGGATGGGCGCGGTCATGCGGCGCGTCGACGCCCTGCCGGAGCTCGAGGCCTTCTGGGCCGAACGCTTCCCGTTGACGGGAAGGTACGGGGGCTAGGCGGCCTCGGCGGCGGGAGTGACCCGGGCCTCCGGAAGCTCGCCGGCCAGGGCCCGGTTGACCACGGCCAGAAGGCCGGCCTGGTTTATGGGCTTGGCCATGTGGGCGTTCATGCCCGAGGCCAGGCACCGGACCACGTCCTCGGGCATGGCGTCGGCGGTCATGGCCACGATCGCGAGGCCGCTCTCGGGCCCCGGCAGGGCGCGGATGCGGCGCGTCGCCTCCAGCCCGTCCATGTGGGGCATGCGCACATCCATCAGCACCAGATCGAACGGCTGGCCGGCGACGGCGTCGATCGCCTGCTGGCCGTCGCAGACCTCGACCACGTCGCAGCCGAAGGCTTCCAGCATGATGCGGGCGACCTCGCGGTTGACCGGATGGTCGTCGACCACCAGCACGCGCGGCGTGCGGTCGCCAGCGTCCTCGCCCGCATCCTCGCCGCCGGCTTCAGGCTCGGGGCGGGCGGGCTCCGCCATGGCGTCTGGCGCACGCGGCAGGGGCAGGTTGATGATGAAGGTCGCTCCCTCGCCCGGCCGGCTGTCGACGTCGATGCTTCCGTTCAGACGGCGGACATGCCGGGCGACCAGCGCAAGACCCAGACCCATGCCGCAGTGGCTTCGGCGAATCGAGGCGTCGCCCTGGGCGAAGGCCTCGAACAGTTCCGGCAACAGCGCGGGCTCGATGCCCGCGCCTGTGTCCGAAACGCGGATGCAGACGCCGTCCGGCGACCGGTCCAGACGGACCGTGACCTCGCCCCGTTCGGTGAATTTGACCGCATTGGCGACCATGGGGTGCAGCGCCTGGCGCAGCGCTCGCCGGTCGCACATGAAGCGCGCGTTTTCGGGCAGACGGTCGTCGATGGTCAGAGCCAGTCCCCGGGCTTCGGCCGCGGTCCGGCTGGGAGCGACGGCCTCGCGCGCCACGGTGGCCAGGTCCAGGGCCTCCGGGGAGACGGTGTCGTCGCCGCGCGCGAAGTCCAGAATATCCTCGACCAGCATCAGCAGGCCGTCGCTGGATTCGCGGATCTGGCGGGCCTGGCGCAAGGCCGTGGCGTCAAGGCCGGGCCGGCTGGCCAGCACGTCGGCGAAACCGGCGACGCCGTTCAGCGGCGTGCGCATCTCGTGGCTCATCATGGCCAGGAAACGGGAACGGGCGGCGGCGGCGTCCTCGGCCTTGCGGCGGGCCTCCTGGGCGGCGACCGTCCGGGCGCGCAAGCGGGACTCGAGCCGACGGCGCTCGGTCATGACGGTCGAGACCGGCAGCACGGTGATCACCATGGCGAGGAGATAAAGGTTGTAGACGCCGAGCCGGCGCAGCATCGGGCTCACGCCCTCCAGCCCCGGAATGTCCAGCAGCCGGGTCAGGTGCACCGGGCCGTGGCCGGTCAGGGTCAGAACCCCGCTGACGGTCGCAAGGCCGATCAGGGCGATCGCCGCCGTCGTCGGCGACAGCCGCAGGGCGATCAGCAGCATGGGCGGGAAGCACAGGAAGGCCAGCGGGGCGTCGTCCTGCCAGAAGACGACGCCGGTGACGGCCAGCATCAGCGCCAGCAGGGCGGTCGCCTCGGGCCAGCGGGCCCGCGTCGTGCCGTGGAAACGATGCGCCCGCGCCATCAGCAGCAGCACCGGCGTCACCAGCAGGAGGCCGAGCAGTTCGACGATGACGAAGGAATAGATGCCGAAAACGCCGGCCACGGTGAGCGGCGTGTGGCGGATCAGCATGGTCAGGCCGAAACCCGCGAGAGCCGTCGCGGCCACCGCGGGCGCCGCGGCGAGCAGGCCGAAGGCGAACAGCCGGCGCGGCCGTCGCATGTCCAGCGCGGCGCCGCAGAACCGCCGGGCCAGCAGGGCCGCAAGGACGGCCTCGCCGACGTTCATCACCGCGTTGAGCCACATCAGCATGCCCGGGTCGCCCCGGACGGCGTTGCTGAGGAGGTTGATCAGGAAGCTGACGCACAGGACGCCAATCGCCGGCCGGCGATGCAACTGCAGCAGCGCCGCAGCCATGATGCCGTTGGAAAGCCAGATCAGGACCGTGCCGTAGGTGGCCACGTTCCAGTGGCCGATCAGCTGCGAGGCCGCGAACAGCAGCACATAGGCCCAGGCCGGCGGGCCCGCCGCGCGGCCCGCTTCATGCCTGAACAGACGCCAACGACCCTTCAACCCGAGCCTCCCCGGCCCACACTGCACAATCAGAGCGATAGGGCGAATACGTAAACAAATCCGTCACATCCGTGACCGCGATCATGGCCGCAGGAACCCTCGTCCGACCGCAACCGTTTTCAGGCCCGCGCCGTCACCGGCCGGGAATGGAGAGCCGGACAATGTCAGACACCGTCGCCGACCCCAGCTTCCATCCGCCCGCAGAGGCCGTCGCCTTCTACCAGGAATCGCTGCGGCTTCTGAAGGAGAGCGGCATCCCCTTCCTGCTGTCCGGCACCTATGCGGTCACCGCCTATACCGGCATCCGCCGCCCCACCAAGGATCTGGATATCTTCTGCAAGCCCGGGGACTATCCCCGCATCCTCGCCTTCTTCCAGGCGCGCGGCTATCGCACCGACGTCGAGGACGAGCGCTGGATCGCCAAGGTGTGGAAGGACGACCACTATTTCTTCGACGTGATCTTCGCCATGTCGAACGGCACGATCGCGGTGAACGACGCCTGGTTCGGACCGGACACGATCGAGGTCTATGGCCACACGGTTTCGATCACCCCGCCGACGGCCCTGATCCTGTCCAAGGTCTTCATCCAGGACCGGTACCGGTACGACGGGGCCGATGTGAATCACATCATCCTCAAACAGTCCGACGCCATCGACTGGAAGAGCCTGCTGGACCAGATGGACCTGTATTGGGAGGTGCTGATGTCGCACCTGCTGAACTTCCGGTTCGCCTATCCGACCGAACGGGACAACATCCCTGCCTGGCTGATGCACGAACTGACCGAGCGGCTTCGGGCCCAGGTCGATCTGCCGGCGCCGCGGGTCAAGGTGTGCCGCGGCCGGCTGTTCAGCGCCCGCGACTATATCTCGGACATCTCGGAATGGGGCTTCGGAGACATCGTCGGCAAGGGCCTGGAGGAACGTCATGACCCCATCCACTGATCCCGCGACGGCCGTGGGCGCCAGCGCCGAAGGCGACCCGCAAACGCCGCAGCCGGGGATGGAGGCGGGGCCGACGAGGAAGCTGCGCGTGGCGGCCGTGGGCGACCTGCACGTCGGCGAGACCCACGACCGACCGCATCGCGAGCTGTTCGACCGGGTGCACGAGGACGCCGACGTCCTGTGCCTGTGCGGGGACCTGACCAATTTCGGCAAGACCCGCGAGGTGGAGATCCTGCTCGAGGACCTGCGTGGCTGCCAGATTCCCATGGTCGGCGTGCTGGGCAATCACGAGCATGAGTGCGGCCAGCCCGATCATGTGACGAAGCTGCTGTGCGACGCCGGGGTCATGATGCTGACCGGCCAGGCCTATGAGATCGAGGGCGTCGGCTTCGCCGGCGGCAAGGGCTTCATCGGCGGCTTCGGGCGCTACATGCTCAGCCCGTTCGGCGAGGCCTCGATCAAGGCCTTCGTGCAGGAGGCGGTGGAGGACGCCAATCACATCGAGAATTCGATCCGCATGCTGCGCACCGAGCGCAGCGTGGTGTTGCTGCACTATTCACCCGTGGTCGACACCGTGATGGGCGAACCGCCCGAAATCCACGCCTTCCTCGGCTCGTCGCGGCTGGGCGAGACCATCGACCGCTACGACAACATCAGCCTGGTGGTGCATGGCCACGCCCACCGCGGCCAGCCCGAGGGCCGGACCACCAAGGGGGTGCCGGTCTACAATGTCGCCCTGCCCGTGCTGCGGACGCTGGGCGAGACGCCCTACCGGGTGTTCGAGGTCTGAAACGCCGTTCGCGGCTCGAACCGCCGCCAGACCGCCCACATCAGCAGGGCCGTTAGTATGCCCAGGCCGTCTGCGAGCAGATCGCCCCAGCTGGCGTCGCGGCCGACCATACCCTGTATCAGCTCGACCGCGCCGCCCAGCGCGAGCGCGGACAGCGCCGCCAGGGTGCGCGGCAGGCGGCGGAACAGCACGCCGATGCTCCACAGGATCAGGCCAAAGGCGATGAAGTGGAGCGCCTTGTCCCAGAGGTTGGCGGCGGCCTCGACGTTCTGGAAAGGGCCGACCATGGAACCGATGATAACGACCAGCAGGACGAGCGCCGTGAGACGCGTGGGGAACTTCATCTGGGCGACACTCGGCGACGGGAGGAAGGGCTTCTATCAGCGCGCGAGCAGAACCCACACCCCGGTCGCGGCGAAACCTAGCGCCGCGGCGAGGCGAATCCACGTCAGCGGCAGCTTGCGCGCGGCCGCCTCGCCCAGCAGCACCGCCGGCCCGTTGACCAGCATCATGCCCAGGGTCGAGCCCGCGACGACCGGCAGCAGATCCTGAAACCGGGCCGCCAGCATGGCGGTGGCGACCTGGGTCTTGTCGCCCATCTCGATCAGGAAGAAGGCCGCGGTGGTGGTCCAGAACACGCCGGCGAAGGTCTTCTCGGTCATGTCGGGCTTCTCGTCGAACCGGTCGGGGACGAGGGCCCAGGCGGCGAAGCCGAGGAAGGCCAGGCCCACGCCCCAGCGCAGCCACTCTCCGTCCATGAAGCGCGCCAGCAGGGAGCCCGCCAGGGCCGCGAAGGCGTGGTTGGCGACCGTGGCCGCCAGGATGCCGAGGATGATCGGCAGCGGACGCCGCCAGGTCGCCGCCAGCATGATGGCCAGCAGCATGGTCTTGTCCCCGATCTCCGCGATGGAGACGAGGCCGGTNCCGAGGATGATCGGCAGCGGACGCCGCCAGGTCGCCGCCAGCATGATGGCCAGCAGCATGGTCTTGTCCCCGATCTCCGCGATGGAGACGAGGCCGGTYGATATCAGGAAGGCTTCCAASWCAWCKTCRTKCGCGGGGGTTCGGCGGACAGACCAKTGGCATCCGCAGCCGGCCCCCGCGTGGAAGCACCCTGCGAAGCCAGCGGTCTTGCCAGGGCCCTGACGGGCCAGAACGCGCCATCCTCTCCGGGCGAGAGGAAGTGTGTTGACGCGAACCCCGCTGATCGGCGCGGGCGGCTACTCCCCGATGACGGCGGGCGGTGTATCCGTCACGGGCTCCGGGGGCAAGACCTCGTCGTGCAGACCCTTGTCGCGAACGGCCTGCCGGCGCCCGATGGCGTAGGCGACCAGCCAGAGCGCCATGGCCCAGGCGGCGCCGGCGCACCAGCCGGCGAAAACGTCCGAAGCCCAGTGAGCGCCCAGATAGACCCGGGTCAGTCCGATCAGCAGGGCGATCAGGATGGAGGCGCCCAGGACGAAGGCCTTCAGGTGCGCGCGCGGAAAGGCCCGGGTCAGCATCACCCCGAGGGTCAGATAAAAGACGGTCGCCAGCAGGGCGTGGCCCGAGGGGAAGCTGGCGTTCAGCGTGTCGACGGCCTGAAAGTCCGACGGGGGGCGCTGACGGCCGAACAGCTCCTTGAGGCCTTCGCTCAGGGCGACGCCGCCGGCGAGACCCAGCACCAGCAGCAGGGCCGACAGTCGCTTTTTCTGAATCAGCAGGAAGGCGATGGCGATGACGGCGAACAGGGCCAGTACGGATATGCCGCCCAGGGAGGTCAGGTCGGCGGCCGCCTCCTTGAGCCACCACGGCCCGCGGGGGTCTCCGGCGGCCGGCTGCATCCAGGTCAGCACAGCCTGATCGAAGGCCTGGCCGTCGGTCTCGGTCATGTCGTCGGCGACCTCGACGAAGGTCATGATGCCGAGGGCGACGACGAACAGGGCGGAGACCGCCGCGATTTCGGTCCGTGCGATGCGCAGCATTCGGCGCAAAAAGGTGAGGGTATGCTGCGATGTCATCGGCTGCTAACGGTCCCGCTTGTGGGACCGTTCCACTCACGCGTTCGTGATCGAATACGGCAAGGCTYGTCACGCCCTCGTCGCGGCCTGTCCACAGGCTCATCCCCCGCCATGATGCCGATTCGGGCAGAAAGTGATCGTCAACCCCGTTGACGGTTGGTTAGCCATCTGCGCCCCATATGTGGGCTTGGGGAGCGCTTCAGCCACTAGGTCTTGTGGAAAGTGATCGTCAACCCCGTTGACGGTTGGTTAGCCATCTGCGCCCCATATGTGGGCTTGGGGAGCGCTTCAGCCACTAGGTCTTGTGGTTYGGAGCGCGGGGACACCCATTCGWTTTTGTTCAGGGCGGCGAATACCATGGCTGGCGGCGAAGCGTTGAAGACGGTTGATTTCGTGKCCCCKRCGGASGGTGATGCGACSGCGCGTCCCCATCTGTCCGTGGTGAAATCCCTGCAGCTCGACCGGTCCCGCGACGACCTGCTGACCGACTTCGGCAAGAAGACGCTGGAGGACCGCTATCTGCTGCCCGGCGAGAGCTATCAGGACATGTTTGCGCGCGTCGCCACCGCCTATGCCGACGACCACGACCACGCCCAGCGCGTCTATGACTATATGTCCAAGCTGTGGTTCATGCCCTCGACGCCGGTGCTGTCGAACGGCGGCGCCGACCGCGGCCTGCCGATCAGCTGCTTCCTCAACGCCGTGGCCGACAGCCTGGACGGCATCCAGTCGGTTTGGAACGAGAATGTCGCCCTGGCCTCGAACGGCGGCGGCATCGGCACCTACTGGGGCGGGGTCCGGTCGATCGGCGAGAAGGTCAAGGGCGCGGGCCAGACCTCGGGCATCAT
>NZ_LMFL01000040.1:0-38921 GCF_001426805.1 Brevundimonas sp. Root1423 | reverse complement strand
ACCGTGCTGAGCCGCGACATCGCCGCCCAGGCCATCTTCCCCGCCGTGGATCCGCTGGACTCCACCTCGCGGATCATGGACCCGCTGGTCATCGGCGAGGAGCACTACCGCGTCGCCCGTTCGGTCCAGGAAGTGCTGCAGCAGTACAAGGCGCTGAAGGACATCATCGCCATCCTGGGCATGGACGAGCTGTCGGAAGACGACAAGCTGGTCGTGTCGCGCGCCCGCAAGATCCAGCGCTTCCTGTCGCAGCCCTTCTTCGTGGCCGAGCAGTTCACCAACTCGCCCGGCAAGTTCGTCGAGCTGGCCGACACGATCCGCTCGTTCAAGGGCATCGTCGCCGGCGAATACGACCACCTGCCGGAAGCCGCCTTCTACATGGTCGGCACGGTCGAGGAAGCCGTCGAGAAGGCCCAGAAGATGGCGGCCGAAGCTTAAACCTCTCACCGCTCACCCCGGCGAATGCCGGGGCCCAGATCACGGTCCGGATGGACGGGATCGGGGCTCCGGTGTTTGATCGGCCAATACGGAGTCTTTCCATCTGGGTCCCGGCATTCGCCGGGATGAGCGGATGGGAGAAGTGGCGAACATCATGGCTGGCAAACTTTCCTTCTCTCTCGTCTCGCCTGAGCGCGAGGTCTTCAACGGCCTCGTCGATCAGGTCGACGCGCCGGGCGTCGAGGGCGACTTCGGCGTCCTGGCCGAGCACGCCCCCTTCATGACGGCCCTGCGCGAAGGCGTGGTCACGGTCATCGACGGGGGTTCGCGCCGCCAGTTCGAGGTCCACGGCGGCTTCGCCGACGTGACCCCGGCCGGCCTGACCATCCTGGCCGAACAAGCCTCGGAAGTGGCCGCGGGCTGATCTGATCATGGCCGGACCGGGCGCTGTTCTGGTCATGGCCTGGATCGGCGCGGTCCTCGGACCCATCATCTGCATATTTCTGGTCCGGCGGTTGCTGCGCAGCCGCCGGATTTTTCTTGCAGGGAGTCTGGGCGGGGCTTTCGTGGCCGCATGGGGCCTGGGCGTCTGGGCCTTCCTGATCGAGCCGGCAACGCTGACGGTTCGGCATGTCACGGTCGAGAGCGCGACCTGGCGCGGTTCGCCGCTGCGCATCGGCGTCATCTCCGACACCCATGTGGCCGCGCCCCACACCGACGTCGCCCGCATCGAACGGCTGGTCGAGCGGATGAACGGCGAACGGCCCGATGTGGTCGTCCTGCTGGGCGACTATGCGGGCGGCCATGAACCGGCGGCCACGCGGGCCTTGCCCGAACAGTCGCAGATCCTGCGCGGCGTCGAGGCCTTCCGCGGTCTGTCCGCCCCGCTGGGCGTCCACGGCGTGCTCGGCAACCACGATTCCTGGTACGACGACGCGGCCATCAACGCCGCCCTGAACCGGGGCGGGGTGAGGGTTCTGGACAATCGCGCCGAACGGATCGCCCGCCCGGGTGGAGCTTTCTGGATCGCCGGTCTGGCGGACATGGAGTCGCCGCGCGAACCGCCCCTCGTTTCCGCCACCCTGCGTCAGGTCGTCGACGACGCCCCGGTCGTGGTCCTGACCCACTGGCCCGACCCGTTCGTCGACGTGCCGGATCGGGTCGCGCTGACCCTGGCCGGCCACACCCACTGCGGGCAGGTGAACCTGCCGGTGTTCGGACGGCTGGTGCACGCCTCACGCATGTCCGAACGCTGGGCCTGCGGCCAGTATGACGAGGGCGGTCGCAAGCTGTTCGTCACGGGCGGGGTCGGGGTGTCGATCCTGCCGGTGCGGTTCCGCGCGCCGCCTGAGATCGTGATCCTGACCCTGACCTCGCCGGTAGCCGCAGCGCCCCCGAACCGCTAGGGACGGGCCATGACCGTTCCTGACCTTCTTGGCGTCGTCGGCGTCCTGCTGATCCTCGTGGCCTACGCCGGCGCGACGACCAACCGGCTGGACGCGACCAAGGCGCCCGCCCTGCTGCTGAATCTGGCCGGCGCCCTGCTGATCCTGCTGTCGCTGTATTTCGACTTCAACCTGTCGGCGGTGCTGATGGAGGGAGCCTGGGCCCTCGTGGCGGTCATCGGCCTGATCCGACTGGCGCTTGGCGCCTCGCGGAAGCAGGGCTAGCCTTCGCCGCCTGATCCGGAGGCTCCGATGCTGGAACTGCGCCCCAACTGCGAGTGCTGCGACCGCGACCTGCCGTTCGACAGCGCCGAGGCCCGCATCTGCACCTTCGAATGCACCTTCTGCGCCGCCTGTGTGGACGGGGTGCTGAAGGGCGTCTGCCCCAACTGCGGCGGCGGCTTCGTCGCCCGCCCGATCCGGCCGGCGCATCTGATGGCGAAATATCCGGCCTCGACGAAGCGAGCGCTCAAGCCGCTGGGCTGCGCGGCGGCCTAGACCACCAGCGGCGCGAACACGGCCACGACCTGCTCATAGACGTCGCGCTTGAACGGCACGATCAGGTCCGGCGCCTCGTTCAGCGCGCCCCAGCGCCAGGCGTCGAACTCGATCTCGCCGTGGGCTTCCAGATCGATTTCGGACTCGTCGCCGGTGAAGTGGAAGGCGAACCAGCGCTGCTTCTGTCCGGCCCAGCCGCGCGCCTGTTTGGAGCCGCCGTAGCCTTCCGGAAAGTCGTAGACGATCCAGCCGTCGGTCGAGGCCATCAACTCGGCCGAGACGACTCCCGTTTCCTCGCCCAGTTCGCGGCGGGCCGCGGTTTCCAGGTCCTCGCCGTCGTCGACCCCGCCCTGGGGGAATTGCCAGTTATGCGGCCCCTCGGTCCCCGCGCGGCGCCCGTACCAGACGCGGCCGTCCGGATGGAACAGCACGACGCCGACGTTGGGCCGGTAGCGGGAGAGGTCTTTCATAGGGACTAGGGATTAGGGACTGGGGATTAGGGAGGGAAGAGGCATGGCGCGAGATCGCGGCCCGGCGAACCCCAATCCCCGGTCCCTGGTCCCTATCTTCCCGGCCGTTGCGTCATCGCACTTGCCGGCGCCAGCTGCAGGCCGCGCGCGTCGAGGTCGGCGGTCCAGCGGGCCACGGCCTCGACCGTGACCGGATAGCTGAAGCCCGTGCCCAGCGCCTGGCCATTGCCCTTGGCCAGGGCCTCCAGCGCGTTCAGCTGGCCGACGATGGCGGCGGGCGTCTGTTGCTCGTCGATGACCCGGTTGGCGCTGGCGCGGGCCCAGGCGCCGGGCCGGCGGCTCATCGAACCGTCGTCGAGGAAGGCGACGCCGCGCTGGCGCAGGATGCCCAGGAAGGCGGTCATGCCGGCGTCCGAGCTGGCGAACCGGTCGCCCATATAGTTGGTGACGCCGAAATAGCCGACAGCCCGACCCAGCAGCCAGTTCATCTTGGACTGGATGTCGGCGGACTGGCCCGAGGCCAGCAGGGTGTAGGGGCCCGGATCGTTGTCGGGATAGCCGGTGGGCTCCATCGGCATTTCCAGCATGACCTCATGGCCCTGGGCGCGGGCCAGGTCGATCCAGGTCTGCAGGCCCTCGGCGTAGGGGACGAAGCTCAGGGTGACCTCGGCGGGCAGGCGTTCGATGGCCGCTCGGGTGGTCACGGCGTTCAGGCCCAGGCCGCCGACGATCAGGGCGACACGTGGGCGGCCGTTCGAGCGGAACGGGCGGGCATAGGCCTGGGCCGGCACGCGGCCGTCCGTGGCGATGGTCGGCAGGGGGCCGTTGGGACCCGGCTGGCTCAGCCCGGCAATGGGGGCGGCCGGCAGGGGCGAGGCCGTCACGCGCGGGGCGGTGACCGGGGCGCCGTTGCCCGAGACGGTGGCGCCGTTCGGCAGGGTGATGACCGCCTCGCCCGACAGGGCGGGATCGACCGCCCCGCCTTCGACCGCCAGATCCTGCCAGGAGCCGTAGGCGCCCATGGAGAAGGCCTCGAGGCCGGTGGGAGTCGGGGCGGCGACGACGGCTTCGCGCTTCAGCGCCGCGCGGGCCGAGGGGGCGCCGGCGCGGGGATCGCCCAGCACAGTGATGAACAGGGCGGCGGCGGCCATCAGCATCAGGCCGGCGCCGGCGACGGCGACCGGCGGCTTGCTGAGCAGGCGGGTGACGGGCGCGAGGTTTTCACGCATCGACCGGCGCACCGGGGGAATCGCGGCGGTGGCGGCCAGGACGGATTGGCGTTTGGCGAACATGGGCAGACTGGACGCTTGATACGGGGATCCGCGAAGCGGACTCCTTCAGGCGCCACAGTGGCGGGCGTCGGTTAAGAAAGCCTAACGCGCGTTAGGCATGGGGACGCCCGCCCCCTGACGTCCCGCAGCTAGTTCTCCGGCGCGGGCTCCGGCTCGACCGCGGCCAGGGTCGCGCCGGGCTCGGACACCACCACGCCCTCGGGCGCGGCGGCCAGCCGGGTCAGGTTCCCGCCCGCGCGCAGCACGTCGAAGGCCCGCTCCAGCTGGTAGTCCTTGTCCTCGTCATAGCTCTCGCCGGGCGCCTCGCGGGGCGTGTGCGGCCCCTTGCGCTCGGCCCCGATCGACGAGTCCAGGGCCGTGGCGTAGGCGGCCTCGGAATAGATGAAGTTCGACCGCGACACGATCCGCGCCTCGGCGGCCGAGCGCGACACCTCCAGATCGGGCTCGACGCCGATCTTCTGGATCGAGGCCCCCGACGGCGTGTAGTAGCGCGCCGTGGTGATCGACAGCGCCCCGTCTGCGCCGCCGCGCAGCGGGATGACCGTCTGGACCGAGCCCTTGCCGAAGCTGGTCAGGCCGACCAGCGTCGCCCGCTGGTGATCCTTCAGCGCGCCGGCCACGATCTCCGAGGCCGAGGCCGATCCATAGTTGATCAGCACCACCAGCGGCAGGCCGCCGGTCTGGTCGCCCGGGCGGGCGGAGTAGCGCTGGATCTGGTCGGCCTTGCGCCCGCGCTGGGTGACGATCTCGCCGCGCTCGAGGAAGGCGTCGGACACGGCGATGGCCGCGTCCAGCAGGCCGCCGCCATTGTTGCGCAGGTCCAGGACGTAACCCTTGATGGCGGGGTTCTCGGTCTTGAGCCGGGCAATGGTCTCGCTCAGCTCGCGGCCGGTGTTCTCGTTGAAGGTAGAGACGCGCAGATAGCCGAACTCGCCCTCGACCCGGCCGGTGACGGACTCGATCTTGATGACCTCGCGCGTCAGGACGACCTCTTTCGGCTCCTCCCCGTCGCGCAGGAAGGTGACCTTGACCGAGGTGCCGACGGCGCCGCGCAGCTTCTCCGACACCTGGCTGACCGTCAGACCCGAGGCGTTCTGGCCGTCGATGGACGAGATGACGTCGCCGGCGTTGACGCCCGCGCGCGCTGCCGGTCCGCCGTCCATGGGCGAGATGACCTTCACCATCCCGGCCTCGGACTGGATGGTCAGGCCGACGCCCGAATAGGCCCCCGAGGTGCGCTCCTGCAGGTCGCCGTAGCCGTCGGGCGGCAGATAGTTGGAGTGGGGATCCAGGGCGGTCATCATGCCCTGCAGCGCCGCCTCGATCAGCTTCTTGTCGTCGACCGGANCGGGGCGGTGCCTCCGATCATGCTGGCGACGCCGCAGTATCCGGGCGGACGAGGTGCGCTCCTGCAGGTCGCCGTAGCCGTCGGGCGGCAGATAGTTGGAGTGGGGATCCAGGGCGGTCATCATGCCCTGCAGCGCCGCCTCGATCAGCTTCTTGTCGTCGACCGGAACGACATAGGCCTGCTCCACGATGCCGAGCACGTCGCCGAACAGCCCCAGCATGCGGAACGCTTCGTTGCGCGGGGTCTGGCCCACCGCGGTGGCGGCGCCCACGCCGACCATGGTCACGGCTGCGGCGCCAATCAGAAGCAGTTTACGCATGGGTCTCTTTCAACGGTCAGGCGGCGGCCGCGAACGCGGCGTCTTCAACAGATACGGACCGGCGAGCGACCAAATCGTGGCCGATCAGCGGTTCGCGGATAAAATCAGCGTCATCGCGGCTTGGGAAGCGGTTTCGCCCTTAACGCAACCACGGCGCCGGATCGATCGGCCGCTCGTCGCGTCGCAGTTCGAAGGCGATCTCGCCGTCCGCGCCCGAGCGGCCGAGGACCTGGCCGTCGGCGACCCGGTCGCCCGTCTCCACCGCCGCCTCGTCGAGGCCGGACACCACCGCGCGCCAGCCCGGTCCGAGGTCGAGGATCACCACCTGCCCCCAGCCGCTCAGCGGACCGGCGAAGGCGACCCGCCCTCCGGCCGGCGCCCGCGCCTCGGCCCGGTCCGCGCGCCAGCGCCAGCCGGTCGCGCCGCGGCCGAACCGCTGCGACGGGGCGCCGTCGACGGGCGGCGTCAGGCGGCTGCGGCCGGCGGGCAGGCGGGCGACTGCGGGTTCGGCCTCGGCGTCCGCGACCGGCACGGCGGCGCCCAGCGCCCTCAGCCGGGCCTCCAGCGCGCGGCTGGCCCGTTCCGCCGTCTGCGCCTCGGCCCGCAGCACGGCCTGAAGCGCCGTCTTGCGCGCTGTCAGCGCCTCGATGCGGGCGCGGCGGTCGCCCCGCGCGCTCTCGGTAGTGAACAGCTGTTCGCTGTTCAGGGCGGCGATGCGCCGGACGCGGTTCACCTCGTCCTGGCGGTCGGCCAGCCCCTGGGCGCGGGCCTGCAGCGTCGGGGCCATGGCGCGGATCAGGATCGAGGCGCGCACCGTGTCGACCGCCCTGTCGGCGGAAACCAGCAGCGGCGGCGGCGGGCGACGGCTCATCATCTGCAGCGCCGACAGCAGCCGGCCCTGCCGGCCCCGCGCCTGCGACAGCTGGGCCACCAACGCCCCCTCGCGCGCGCCGAGTTCGCGCAGCCGGGCGCGCTGGGCCAGGATCAGCCGGTCATCCTCGCCGACCGCGGTCCGCAGCTGATTCAGCGACCGCTCCAGCCCGGCCAGTTCGGCGGTGGCCTCGGCCGCCTCGGCCCGCAGGCGTCGCGCGCGCGCCTGTTCGTCGCGGAACTCGGCCTGAAGCCGCGCCACCTCCGTCACCGGCGCGGCGGCGCCTGCCGGCAGGGCGGTCAGGCTCAGACACAGGATCAGGACCAGCGGACGCATCAGTCGCGATGATAGGGCGATCCGGCCAGGATGGTCACGGCGCGATACAGCTGTTCCGCCAGCATCGCCCGCGCCAGCGCATGCGGCCAGGTCTGGGGCCCGAAGGCCAGGGTCGAGCCGGCCGCGGCGCGCACGCTCTCGTCCAGCCCGTCGGCCCCGCCGATGGCGAACACCAGCCGGCGCTCGCCCCGGTCGCGCAGCATGGCGATATGGTCGGCGAAGGCGCGGCTGGAGAAGGTCTTGCCGCGCTCGTCGCAGGCGATCAGATGCGCGCCCTCGGCGGCCTTGAGGATCAGCTCGGCCTCGGGCGCCCTGCCCGGCTTGCGCGGTTCGAGGTCGACCAGCTCCAGCGGGCCGAGACCGAGCGCCCGCCCGGCCAGCGTCGCGCGCTCGGCGTAGTCGGTCGCCAGCGCGGCCTCTGGCCCCCGCCCCGGCTTGCCGATGGCGATGACGGCCAGCTTCATCCGGTGATCAGGAAATCAGGCGCGGGCGTCGACGCGGTGGCCGCTCTCGACCGACCAGATCTTCTCGATGTTGTAGAATGCGCGCACTTCCGGGCGGAACAGGTGGACGATGACGTCCCCCGCATCCAGCAGCACCCAGTCGCAGTGCGGCAGGCCCGAAACCTTGACCTTGCCCAGACCCTGTTCCTTCAGCGCGCGCTGAAGGTGGTCGGCCAGGGCGCCGACGTGCCGGTGCGACCGCCCGGAGGCGATGATCATGGTGTCGGCCATCGGGCTTTTGCCCTTCAGGTCGATGAGGACGATGTCCTGCGCCTTGTCGTCGTCGAGACGCGACAGGATCGCCGTTTCCAGCGCGGTTGAGCCGACGGGAAGGGGAGCCTGCGGACCGTCTTCTGAGCGGATGGGTTCGAATTCGTCCATCTCGNAGGACGATGTCCTGCGCCTTGTCGTCGTCGAGACGGGCAAGGATCGCCGTTTCCAGCGCGGTTGAGCCGACGGGAAGGGGAGCCTGCGGACCGTCTTCTGAGCGGATGGGTTCGAATTCGTCCATCTCGTGCGCCGTGTTCGAAACGGCGGTGTCTTGCGCGTCGTGCGCGGGCGAGGGGGTCAGCGGAAGGCTCCGGGGAGATTACTAAAGCGGAAGCCTATCACAAATGCGCGGCGGCGTCACGCGCGGCCCGCAACGCGGTCGACGAGCGCGGATTCAGCGGCGCCGTCAGATAGGTCCAGGCGGGCGCGTCGAGGTCGGGCAACAGGCGCGCACGGGCGGCCGGAACCCGCGCCGAGGCGAAGCGGGCGGCGGCCGGGGCGGTGCGGCTGTCCAGCTGGCTGCCGGGCCTGGCGATCACCGCCATGGGCATCATCCGCATGATGTCGGTCCAGCCGCGCCATTTGTGAAAACTGGCCAGATTGTCGGATCCCATCAGCCAGACGAAGCGCACGCCGGGGTGCCGGGCCGTCAGGGCGCGCAGGGTGTCCACCGTCCATTGCGTGCCGGCGCGGGTCTCGAAGTCCGAAACCACCATGGCCCGGCCGTCCGCCGCCAGCCTCGCCGCCGCCCGCGCCGAGGCCATGCGTTCGGCCAGGGGCGCGCTGTCGCGGGCGTCCTTGAGCGGGTTCTGCGGCGACACCAGCCAGACGACCCGGTCCAGCCCCAGCCGCCGCATGGCCGTCTCGGCGACATGGGCGTGTCCGTCATGGGCCGGATTGAAGGAGCCCCCGAACAGCCCGACCGCCATTCCGGGCTGAAGATCCAGCCCGTCGCGCAGGGCGCCGGGGCGGGGCCCCTGGGCTTTCGGCGCGGGACCGGCGTGGAAGAAGGACAAGGCGGCAGGGCTCGCGGGGACTTATGCTCACAAGGGAGCTAACACGCCCGGACGGGCGGGGCTACGGCGCCCAGCCGCCCGGCGTCTCCATGACCGTCTCATCTTCCTCGGCCGGGGCGATCTCGCCGCGGTCCTTGCGCACCTCGGTCCAGGCGGCGCGCAGCAGTTCGGTCACGCCCTCGCCCGAGACGCCGGACACCAGCATGGGCCGTCGGCCGGCGACGGCCTCCAGCTCGGCGGCCTTCTCCTCGCGCGCCTCGGGGGTCAGGGCGTCGACCTTGTTCAGGGCCAGCACCTCGGCCTTGTCGGCCAGGCCCGCGCCGTAGGCCTCCAGCTCATGCCGGATGGTGCGGTAGGCGCCGGCGACGTCGTCCTGGGTTCCGTCGATCAGGTGGATCAGGCAACCCGAGCGCTCGACATGGCCGAGGAAGCGGGTGCCCAGGCCGGCCCCTTCCGAGGCGCCCTCGATCAGGCCGGGGATGTCGGCGATGACGAACCGCTCGGTGGGCGACAGGTCGACCACCCCGAGGTTGGGCACCAGGGTGGTGAAGGGATAGTCGGCGATCTTGGGCCGCGCGGCGCTGGCGGCCGCCAGGAAGGTCGACTTGCCGGCGTTGGGCAGGCCGGCCAGGCCGACGTCGGCGATCAGTTTCAGCCGCAGCCAGATCCAGCGTTCCTGGCCTTCCTGGCCCGGGTTGGCGTAGGCGGGCGCCTGGTTGGAGGGGCCCTTGAAATGGACATTGCCCCAGCCGCCATTGCCGCCCTTGAGCAGCAGTTCGGTCTTGCCGACATGGTCCATGTCCAGCAGCACCGTCTCCTTGTCGTCGTCCAGCACCTGGGTGCCGACCGGGACCTTGAGGATGACGTCCTCGCCCTTGGCCCCGTGCATCTGGCGACCCATGCCGTGGACGCCGGTCTGGGCCTTGAAATGCTGCTGGTAGCGGAAGTCGATCAGGGTGTTCAGGCCGTCCATGGCCGTGATCCAGACGTTGCCGCCATTGCCGCCGTCGCCGCCGTCCGGCCCGCCGTTGGGGATGAATTTCTCCCGTCGGAATGACACGCAGCCCGCCCCGCCGTTGCCGGAGCGGATGTAGATCTTGGCCTGGTCGAGAAACTTCATGGCGGGCTTATGCCGCAAGAGAGCGGCGATTTACAGGCGGGGCGTGTCACGGTGCTCTCCCTCCCCCGAAGTGGGGAGGGATGTCGGCGCGGAGCGACGACAGGGTGGGGAATTGCGAAGCCGGCGCTGTCGGTGCGGGGCTGGCGTTCCCCACCCGGGCTCGGCTGCGCCTCGCCGTCCCTCCCCATGAAGGGGAGGGAGACGCGTCTTGAATCCTACCCCTTGGCCCACACCCCGAACGGATCGCTCCACGGCATGTCCAGCGCCTCGGCGACGGCCGGATAGGTGATCTCGCCCTTCAGCACGTTGAGGCCGCGCGCCAGATGCGGATTCTGCTTCAGCGCCTCCAGACCCTTGTCCGCCAGGGCCAGGCCGAACGGCAGGGTGGCGTTGTTCAGGGCTTCGGACGAAGTCCGCGGCGCGGCGCCGGGCATGTTGGCGACGCAATAGTGGACCACGCCGTCGATGACATAGGTCGGGTCCTCGTGGGTCGTGGCGTGGCTGGTCTCGAAACAGCCGCCCTGGTCGATGGCGACGTCGACCAGCACAGAGCCGGGCTTCATCTGCTTCAGGTGTTCGCGCTTGATCAGCTTGGGGGCCTCGGCCCCGGGGACCAGCACGGCGCCGATGATGACGTCGGCCTTGACCATCTCCTCCTCGATCGCGCCGATCGAGGAATAGCGGGTGATGACCCGGCCCTGGGTGACTTCGTCGATATAGGCCATGCGCGGGATCGAGCGTTCCAGCACCACGACCTCGGCGCCCAGGCCCATGGCCATGCGGGCCGCGTTCAGGCCGACGACGCCCCCGCCCAGCACCAGCACGCGCGCCGGGGCCACGCCCGGGACGCCGCAGAACAGCAGCCCCATGCCGCCGTTGTGCTTCAGCAGGGTCTCGGCGGCCGAGAAGACGGCGATCCGGCCCGCCACTTCGGACATCGGCGCCAGCAGCGGCAGGCCGCCTTGCGCGTTCGTCACGGTCTCATAGGCCACGGCGGCGCATTTCGACGCCAGCAGGCCCTTGGTCTGTTCGGGATCGGGCGCCAGGTGCAGATAGGTGAACAGGATCTGGCCCTCGCGGACGCCGAAGTCAGTGATAGCGGCGGATGAGGCCGACCAGCTTGCCCTGAACCTCGACCTGATCCGNGGGATCGGGCGCCAGGTGCAGATAGGTGAACAGGATCTGGCCCTCGCGGAGCATTTCCCACTCGACCTTCTGCGGCTCCTTCACCTTCACGATCATGTCGTTGTCGGCGAAGACGGTCCTGGCGTCGGCGACGATCTTCGCGCCCGCCTTCTTGAAGTCCGCGTCGGTGAAGCCCGCGCCGAGGCCCGCGCCCGTCTCGATCGAGACCGAGTGGCCGTGGGCGACGTATTCACGCACCGCGGTCGGCGTCAGGCCGACGCGATGTTCGTTCTTCTTGATTTCCCTGGGGACGCCGACGCGCATGACCGTTTCCTCTGCCGATGGGACGGGCGGCTCTGTGCGGCCGCTTCGTTTCGGGCGGCAATCTAGCGGCGGTCCCACCGCAGGTTCCTGTTCTTTTCGGCGGGTGAACGGCATAAAGTCGCAGACTCTGCGAGAGAGGCCCGCTTTGAAGACCGTTTCCGCCGTCGCCCTTGACGACACCGACCGGAAGATGATCCGCGCCCTGCAAGGCGACGGGCGCATGACCAACGCCGATCTGGCCCGGACGGTGAACCTGTCCGAGAGCGCCTGCCTGCGCCGCCTGCGCGCGCTGGAGGCCGCCGAGGTGATCAGCCGCTACGCCGCCATCATCAACGAACGCGCCGTGGGCCTGCCGATCAGCGTCTTCGTGACGGTGACCCTGTCGTCCCAGGCCGAGGCCTCGCTGACCGCCTTCGAGACCGCCATCGCGACCGTGCCCGAGGTGGTCGAATGCTATCTGATGACCGGCGGCTCGGACTATCTGCTGCGGCTGGTGGTGCGCGACGTCGACGATCTGGAGCGGGTCCACTCGCGCGAGCTGACGCGGATCCCGGGTGTGACCCGGGTGTCGTCGAGCGTGGCCATGCGAACGGTGGTGAAGCGCGGGGCCTTGCCGGTCTGAGCGGCGTCAGCCGCCCGCGGCGCCGGCGGCCATCGTATCCTGGATGCTGATGATCGCCGGCGTCAGGATGACGATGAACAGGACGGGCAGGAAGAACAGGATCATCGGCACGGTCAGTTTGGCCGGCAGGGCCGCGGCCTTCTTCTCCGCCGCCGAGAGACGCATCTCGCGGTTCTCCTTGGCCATGGTGCGCAGGGCCGAGCCCAGCGGCGTGCCGTAGGTCTCGGCCTGGGTCATGGCGGTGGCGACCGATTTGACGCCCGGATGGTTGGTTCGCTTGGCCAGGCCCTCATAGGCCATCCGCCGGTCCGGGAGGTAGCTGAGCTCGGCCGACAGCAGGGTCATCTCCTCGGCCAGGTCGATGGACGAGCCGCCGATCTCCTGGCTGACCTTCTGGATCGCCGCCTCGATCGACATGCCGGCCTCGACGCAGATCAGCAGCAGATCCAGCGCATCCGGGAAGGCCTGCATGATCGAGGTGCGGCGCTTGGAGATGCGGTTGGCGAGAAAGATGTTGGGCGCATAGAAGCCGATCACCGCGGCGACCATGCTGATGGTCAGCCGTGTCATCACCGGCATGCCGAAATCGTTGACCACGAACAGGTAGAGGGCCGCGATCGCGAGGAAGACGAAGGGCATGGAGAAGCGGAAGAAGTAGAAGGTGGTCAGCGGCTTGGGCCCGCGATACCCGGCCTGGGCCATCTTGTCGGCGACCTTGGGGTCTTCCAGCAGCTTGGTCAGGTTCAGCCGTTCCACGACCCGCTTCTTGAAGCCCTCGTCGGTATGCCGGAGGTTCTGCGGGCCGCTGTTCTGGGAGGCGATCGCCTGGCGCGACCGGCGCTTCAGCTCCTCGCGGCGCACCGCGACGGCCTGCATCCGGCTTTCCAGTTTGGCCCCGCCCCCGAACGAACCGAGCAGCGTCACCAGGGTGGCGAACACCAGCACCCCCACGCCGAGGCTCAGCAGATTCTGGAGGTTGGTGAAGAACGCAATCACGGGCCGGTTCCTAGAACTTGAAGGAGATCATCTTCTTCATCACGAAGATGCCGAAGCTCATCATCGCCACGGCCACGAACAGCATGAACTGGCCGCGCGGGTCGGTGAAAAGCTTGGCCATGTAGGCGGGGGTGGTGATGCTGACCAGGATCATCACCGCAGGCGGCAACGAGCCGATGATGCCGGCCGAGGCGGTCGCCTCGGATGACAGCGCCTTGATCTTCTCGCCCATCATCTTGCGGGCCCGCAGCACGACCGAAAGGTTGTTCAGGGCCTCGGCCAGGTTGCCGCCGGTCTTCTGCTGGATGGCGATGACGATGGAGAAGAATTTCAGCTCGGGCGTCGGCATGCGCTCATACATCTTGTCCAGGGCCTGGGCCAGGGTCAGGCCGACGCCGAGCCCCTCGACCAGGTTCTGAAACTCGGCCCCGAGAGGCTGCGGGCTCTCGCGCGCGATGATCTTGAAACAGTCGTGGACCGGCAGGCCCGACTTGATGCCGCGCACGATGACATCGACGGCGTCGGCGAAATGGCTCGAGAATTTCTTGCGCCGCCGCTTGCCCAGCATCCCCACCCACCAGCGCGGCAGGCCCAGGCCGACGACGAAGGCGATCCCGAGGGCGATCAGGATGTTCAGGCCGAAAACCAGCGGCAGCAGGAAGGCGAACACGCCGAGTACGCCGCTGATGATCCAGAAGGTCGAGGGCTTGGTCTTCAGCCCGGCCTGTTTCAGCTTGGCCTTCAGGCTGATGCGCGCCTTGCGCTCGGCGCGCTCCGATTCCTGGAGCTGCTGCATGATCTGCTTGCGCCGGGCCTCGGGGGTGTTGGCGGCGGCCGCCTTCTTCGAGGCTGCATTGGCCTGTTTCGGCCCCCCGAAGCCTTCAGCGCGCTTGAGCGCCGCATCGGTGGAGTCGCCGCCGCCGACAAAGGCCCAGCCGAGGCCGCCGATGGTGATGAAGGCCAGAACCGCGGCGAGGATCGGCAGCATCGCGGCCTACTCCGCCGCGTCGAGGGCTTCCGCCAGCTCGCGCTCCAGCCCGTAGTAGCGGGCGCGGTCCCAGAAGCGCGGACGGGCGATGCCGGTCGAGCGGTGGCGGCCGATGATCTTGCCGTTCTCGTCCTCGCCGGTGATCTCGTAGACGAACAGGTCCTGGGTGACGATGACGTCGCCYTCCAGCCCGACCACCTCGGTGATGTGGGTGATGCGGCGCGARCCGTCGCGCAGRCGCGCGGCCTGGACGATGACGTCGACCGAGCCGACGATCATCTCGCGGATGGTCTTCNACCTCGGTGATGTGGGTGATGCGGCGCGAGCCGTCGCGCAGGCGCGCGGCCTGGACGATGACGTCGACCGAGCCGACGATCATCTCGCGGATGGTCTTGGACGGAAGGCCGTAGCCGCCCATGGTGATCATGGACTCCATCCGGCTGATGGCCTCGCGCGGGCTGTTGGCGTGCAGCGTGCCCATGGAGCCGTCGTGGCCGGTGTTCATGGCCTGCAGCAGGTCGAACGCTTCCGGGCCGCGCACCTCGCCGACGATGATCCGCTCGGGACGCATGCGCAGGCAGTTCTTCACCAGGTCGCGCATGGTGATCATGCCCTGACCCTCGAGGTTGGGCGGGCGGGTCTCCAGACGCACCACATGCGGCTGCTGCAGCTGCAGTTCGGCGGCGTCCTCGCAGGTGATGACGCGCTCGGTCGGGTCGATGAAGGCCGTCAGGGTGTTCAGCAGGGTGGTCTTGCCCGAGCCCGTGCCGCCCGAGATGACCAGATTACAGCGCGAGGCGCCGATGACGCCGAGCACGCGGGCGCCCTCGGGACTGATGGAGGCGAACTCCACCAGATTCTTCATCGTCAGCTTGTCTTTCTTGAACTTCCGGATCGTCAGCGTCGGGCCGTCGATGGCCAGCGGCGGGGCGATGACGTTGACGCGCGAACCGTCCGGCAGGCGGGCGTCGCAGATCGGGGAGCTCTCGTCGACCCGGCGGCCGACCTGCGACACGATCCGCTGGCAGATGTTCATCAGCTGGGCGTTGTCGCGGAAACGGACGTTGGTCAGCTGGACCTTGCCGCCGACCTCGATGAAGACCCGGCCGGCGCCGTTGACCATGATGTCGGCGATGTCGTCGCGGGCCAGCAGCGGCTCCAGCGGTCCATAGCCGAGGACGTCGTTGACGATGTCCTGGACCAGGTGCTCCTGCTCGGCCACCGACATGGAGACGTTCTTGATCGCCACCAGTTCGGCGACGATGTNCCGGCGCCGTTGACCATGATGTCGGCGATGTCGTCGCGGGCCAGCAACGGCTCCAGCGGCCCGTAGCCGAGGACGTCGTTGACGATGTCCTGGACCAGGTGCTCCTGCTCGGCCACCGACATGGAGACGTTCTTGATCGCCACCAGTTCGGCGACGATGTCCCGGATCTCCTCGGAGGCGGCCTTGGTGTCGAGCTGGGCCAGCTGGGCCAGATCGATGGTGTTCATCAGGGCGTTGAAGATCGTCGTCTTGGTCGCGTGATAATAGTCCGACTGCTCGCGGACGATCTCGGCGACGGCCTGGGCCTTCTTCAGCTGTTCGTAGCCGGGCGTCGCCTTGGGGCCGGGCCCCTTCTGGGGCGCTTCGCCCACGCCCGTCGGCTTCGGACGCATGGCCAGGGCGTCCAGCCGATCAGCGGCCGGCGACGCGGGTTTGGCGGCGTAGGATTCGGCCTTGCGCGCCGCGGTCTGGGCCTGGTCGGCGGTCTGTTCGCCGCCGAAGGCGAAGGCCTCGGTCTGGATGCCCGGGACGGGCTGGGCGGTCGGCGCGGGCTGGACGGCGGGCGCGGCCGGTCGCGGCGCCGTCGCCACATTTCCGGTCTGACCTGTGCGCTTGCCGAACACCCGTTATGACTTCTTCTTGAACAGGCCGCTGAACATGGACCTGCCTTCGCCCTTGGCCTTGGGACCCGTCACCATCGGGAGTTCGCGGCGCGAGACGATCTGGGCCAGGGTCTGGAAGGCTTCGGCGGCCTTGGACTTGGCCCCCGCGTCCAGGATCATCTGGCCGTTGTTGGCGGCCGCGCCGAACGTCTTGGGATCGAACGGGATGATCAGGCTGGGATGGACGCCGAGGGCGGCGCCGAAATCCTTGGCCGGAATTTCCGGGCGGCCGGGAACGCCGACCTGGTTCAGCACCAGCCGCGGCGGGGCGTCGTTGGGGCGCCCCTGCTTGATCAGGTCGATCATGTTCTTGGCGTTGCGCAGCGAAGCCAGATCGGGGGTCGCGACGATGACGACTTCGTCGGCCGCGATCAGGGTGCGACGCATCCAGCCCGACCACAGATGCGGCAGGTCGAGGACCACGAAGGGCGCGGTCGAGCGAATCTGGGTCGTCACCTCCTCGAACGCCTCGGGCGAGATGTCCCAGTCGACGTCCAGGGTGGCCGGGGCCGCGAACAGGCTGAGCTTGTCGGTGCAGCGGACCATCATCCGGTCCAGCAGCAGCGGGTCGAGGCGGTCCGGCTGGCTGAGCGCGTCGGCCACGCCGCTGAGTGGGTCCTGGTTGAAGTCCAGGCCGGCGGTGCCGAACGGGAGATCGTAGTCGACGATGACGGTGTTGGCGCCGATCCGCTCGCTCATCGCATAGGCGGTGTTGTGAGCGACCGAGCTGGAGCCGGTGCCGCCGCGCGCGCCGACGAAGGCGATCGAGCGGCCGACGAAGGGCTGCGCCGGATCCGCGAACAGGCCGCCGATCGCGGCGATCAGCTGCAGCGGCTGCAGCGGCGCGACCAGATACTCGCTCACGCCGCGGCGCATCAGTTCGCGGAACAGCAGGATGTCGTTGGTGGCGCCGACGACGACGACCTTGGTGCCGGCGTCGCAGACCTCGGCCAGCTGGTCGACTTCCCACAGCAGGGTCTGCGGGTCCTTCATGCACTCGACCACGATCAGCGGCGGCGTGGGCTCGTGCTGATAGGCCTCGACGGCCGCGGCCACGCCGCCGATGCGGATCTGGGTGGTGGCGCGCGACAGGCGGCGGTCCTGACCGGCGCGCTCGGCGGCGGCCAGGGTGTCCTGGCGCTCGGCGAAGACATGGATGGCGATGCGCGGCACGGACACTTCGGCGGTGTGGGCCCCGCTGAGCGTCGGGGCCGAAAAGGCCGAGGCTGCGCCGGCCACCAGCTCGCCGACCGGATTGAAGCCGGCTACGGCCGGAACCGCCGCGTCGGGGTCATGCAGGGACGGGGCCGGCCCTGCGGGCGGCCCGGCGACGGCCGGCGGGGTGAACTGGAGGGGCGGCCGCTGATCCGCCGGCGGTTCGCCCGGAAGGGGGGCGGGTTCGTTGAGGCCGGGTCCCGCCGCCGCGGCCTCTGGCGTTACATAGCCCATGTCGGGATCGAACTCGTCGTCGAACTCGTCAAAGGGCTGGGGGGCGAAGGCGTTGCTCATCACGCTATTCCACGGCCCGGGCGATCTGGCCGTTCACCAGCGGCTCCTGGGGCGTCGAACTGGCCTGCCCCTTGCGGTAGTGATCGAAGACCACGGCGGCGCGGCCGGAATCGGCCGGCGTCATCGGCCGGGCCCCGAGGATGTCGCGGGGGTCGGCGATCTGGGCGGCCATGTTGGCGGTGATGGCGCAGCCCAGGCTGGCCGAGCTCTGGTTCGAGAAGCGGGGGCCCAGGTTCCGCGCCGCGCTGGCGCAGTCGGGGATCGAGGCGCGCACCGTCTCGAAACCGGCCAACACCGGGGCGCGAGGGTCAGGCGCGGCGTAGGCCGCCATCTGGATGCGCTCGCCCGGGACCCCGGCGCCCTGCAAGGCGGCGCGGACGGCGTAAGCCTGTGCGACGGCGACCGGATCCTCGCCGGCCGGCGCCTCGACCTTGATCCAGCCATGCCCCGATGCGCCGTAGCGGGCGGCGAGCTGGCCCACCGCGTCACGCTGATTGGCGGAAAGGCCCTGGTCGTGCACCGCGAGCGCGATCCGGTCCAGGCCCGGCTCCACCTGAAGCCCGTAGCGGGACAGCGGGGTCAGGGGCGCCTCGGCATCGCTGCCCATCATCGGGGCGCAGCCCGCGGCTCCCAAGCCGAGAGCGAGGACGAAAATCGCGGAAGCGGAGATACGCATGGCCGGATTCCTCATTCGATCACATAGCCCACGGGGCCGGTCCAGCCGGCGTCCGATCCGGTCGTCGTCCCGCCGGCCGGCCGGTACTGCTGGTTCAACTGGCCGAACAGCAGGGTCTGGGCGTCATTGGCGATGATCAGGCCGTCGGCCGGCGTCTGCATGCGGCCGGGCGAGGTCGGCGAGACGATGTAGGCCTCAACGATGATCACCAGTTCGGTTTCACCGGACAGGTAGTCGCGCGACCGGAACAGGGAGCCCAGCACCGGCAGGCTGCCGATGCCCGGCAGCTGGTCGATGTTCTGGCGGGTGTCCTCGCGCAGCAGGCCGGCGATCATCATCGACCCGCCGGACGGCAGTTCGATCGTGGACGAGGCGCGGCGCACGTTGAGGGCGGGAATGACCAGGGCGTCGTCGGCCGTTCCGCCGAGCGTGAAGGCTCCGGCCGTGCTCAGTTCCGAAACCTCGGTCGACAGCTGCAGCGAAATGCGCCCCTGCGACAGGACGATGGGACGGAAGGCGAGGCGCACGCCGAACGGCTTGAACTCGATGCCGATCGTCGTCTGGCCCGTGGCGGAGTCCACGCTGCGTCCGACGGGCACGGGGAACTCGCCCCCGGCCAGGAATTCGGCGTTCTCACCGTTGACGGATGTCAGGTTGGGCTCGGCCAGGATGCGCACCAGGCCGGCGCGTTCGAAGGCGCGCAACCGGGTTTCCACGCCTCCGCCACTTCCATTTCGATCGAGAAAGTTGAGCAGACCCCCACCGAGTTGGCTGCCGTTGACCGCGAAGGTCGCGTTCTGAACGAAGCCCAGACCGTCCCCGATGTCGGAGACGAACGCGTTCACGTCCAGGCCCAGCTGCTTGATCGCTGTGCGTTGCACCTCGATCACCCGGGCCTTGAGCATCACCTGGTCAGAGCCGGCGATGGTCATCATGTTGATGACCTTCTCGGGCGCCGAGACGAAGGCGCGCGCGACCTGGGCGGCGCGGTCAGCCTCGCCTGGACTGTCGACGGGGCCGGTCAGGATGATGCTGTCGTTGACCGCCTCGGCCCGGACCCGGGATCCCGGCATGATCCGGCCCAGGGTGTCCTGCAAGGCCGAAACGCCGGCATCCACGCGGATGCGCAGGGACAGGATGGTGCGACCGGCGGCGTCCAGAACCACGGCGTCGGTCTCGCCGGGCTGCAGGCCGATGATGGTGATGCGGCGCGGCGAATGCAGCATGGCCTCGGCGACCACCGGGTTCGGCACGATCACATCGCGTGCGTCCGACGGCAGATCGATCGCCATCGACGAGCCCCGCGGCAGATTGATCAGTTGCGCGCCGGCCCCCATGGGCAGGGCTGCACGGGACTGGGCCTGGGCCACGTCCGGCAGCAGCGGGACGGGAGCGACGACCGTGAGACCGGCCAGGGCGAGGGCGATCAGGCGTTTCATTGGACCACCACCACTTCGGGCGCGCCGCCGCGGAACACGCGCACGGGGGTTGATTGTCTGGCGGGTGGAGCGACCCGGCCGGACGGACCGCCAGTGTCGGCGTAGGAACGCAGGACAAGGCTGAGTTCACCCTCGGACTTGGCCAGAGCAAGGGCCTCCGTGTCGCGGGGGCCGAGTTCGAGGGTGGCCGTCGCGCCGACCACAGCCTGTTCGTCGTCACCGGCCCGCGTCGACTGGTCGATCGCGAGCACCTTGACGTTCTGCATGACGGTGGAGGACGCGAATTTCGACCGGTCGCCGGCCCCTTCGCCCGCGTTGGCGAGATTGGTCTCGCGGGTCAGCAGGACATCGACCCGGTCGCCCGGCAGGATGAAGCCGCCGGCGGCCGTCTCGACCGTCACGCGGATGGCCATGGCCCGCATGCCCGGTTCCAGGTAGGCGGCCATATAGCCGCTGTCGCCGGCGCGCACGATCTTGCGACCGACGATGGGCTCTCCCGCCAGAATGGGTTCGCGCACGACCGACCCGATATAGTCCGCCTTGGCCCCGCCGGTCGCCAGATCCGTGGCGGCGCGGGTCACCGAGGCGACAGCGCCTTCCGGCTTGTCCGCGGGCGCGGCGGGCGCCCCGGCGGCCGGCACGGGCACGCTTCCGTCGGTGATGAAGGCCGGATTGACCTCGTCGACCGGCCAGTCCTTCCAGTCCAGATCACCCTCGGTCAGGCGTTGTCCGGGCTGCAGATCCTTGGCGGCGACAAGCACCTTGGCCATGGGCCGGGTCGGAACGACGGCGGCAGTGGCGACGGCGGTGGGGATTTTCGAGGGTGATCCCATCGCGCGCACGACCAGGGCCAGGCCGATGGCGGCCACGGCGGCGACACAGATCACGATGATACGGGCGGGCTTCATCGACGGTCTCCGGCAGAACCGGGCCGGACCGTTGAGTCGGCCCTTTGGTCCCTACCGTTAACGACCATGCCGGGCCCGGGTTAACGCGGGCCTAAGTGGTTGTTACCCGGCGATGAAGGCGGCGACCAGGGGCGAGGCGGGATAGGCCATCAGGGCGCCCGCCGCGATGGCGACGCCATATGGAATGTCGCCGCGGGGCTCCATCAGCTGCACCACCCAGCCCGGCGCGCCGAGCAGATAGGGCCGTGAATGGAAGCGGGCGAACAGCAGCGCCAGGCAGAAGACGCCGCCGATGACGCCCGTCCAGAGCAGGAACATGCCGGAACCGGACAGGCCCAGCCACAGGCAGGCGGCGGCCATCAGCTTGGCGTCGCCGCCGCCGATCCAGCGCAGGGCGAACATGCCCGCGCCCACGACCAGCGTCAGGGCGGCGATGCCCAGGTTGGCGAGGACGGTGGCGGGATCCAGTCCCACGACCAGGGCGGCGGGAAAGAAGGCCAGAACCAGCAGCCCCGAGATCCAGTTCGGGATCTTCATCGAGGTCAGGTCCTTGAGGCCCGCCACGATGACGAGGGCCGGCATCACGGCGAGAAGGCACAAGGTCACGGTGTCCATGGACATCATCTGACATGGACGCGGTTAAAGCGGGGTTGCCGGAACGGGGTCTCCGGAAACAGAGAGGCCGGGACGATCGTCCCGGCCTTCCGCAGTTTCACCTGTGTGGCGACCTAGGCGCCGGCGGTGCCGCCCATGCCGGTCACGACATCGTTGAACTTGGTCTTGATGGTCGAGCCCAGGGCCGTCACGGCCGAGATGATGACGACCGCGATGAGGGCGGCGATCAGGCCGTACTCGATGGCCGTGGCGCCCGACTCGTCGGACNGGTCGAGCCCAGGGCCGTCACGGCCGAGATGATGACGACCGCGATGAGGGCGGCGATCAGGCCGTACTCGATGGCCGTGGCGCCCGACTCGTCGGACAGGAATTGCGAAACGAATTTGGTCATAGCCGCCTCCCGGGATTGGTCCATCGCCGTCGGCGGGGCGCCGGGGGCCGATGGAACCGTGCGAGACTTGACGCGGATCGGTTAAGCATCCGCGCAGGAAACCGCTTACCGGGCCGTTCACCACAAAGGCTTTTCGTCATGGCGCCAAAGCAGAAGGGCCGGGGCGTTTCCGCCCCGGCCCTTCGCCGGTTTCAGACGTTCGTCCGGGCCTTAGGCGCCGGCGGTGCCGCCCATGCCGGTGACGACGGCGTTGAACTTGGTCTTGATGGTCGAGCCCAGGGCCGTCACGGCCGAGATGATGACGACCGCGNCGGTGACGACGGCGTTGAACTTGGTCTTGATGGTCGAGCCCAGGGCCGTCACGGCCGAGATGATGACGACCGCGATGAGGGCGGCGATCAGGCCGTACTCGATGGCCGTGGCGCCCGACTCGTCGGACATGAACTTCGAAACAAACTTGGTCATTGGATTTCCCTTTGAATGGAGTGAAGCGAGCTACTCAAAACGGGGGGAGCCGGTAGCCCGCCTGACCCCCAAACGCAGGACTGTTTTCGCGCATGTCAGTTAAAACAGGGTGGTCGGGCGTAGTTACCGGGCGATTCACTCTGAATATTCGCCCGCCAGTTTTTCGGGATCCGGCCCTCGGACGACGAAAGGGCCGGGCGTTTCCGCCCGGCCCTTCGCCAGTCCCCGGACAGTCCGGTCGGAGCCTCAGGCGCCGGCGGTGCCGCCCATGCCGGTGACGACGGCGTTGAACTTGGTCTTGATGGTCGAGCCCAGGGCCGTCACGGCCGAGATGATGACGACCGCGNGGCGCCGGCGGTGCCGCCCATGCCGGTGACGACGGCGTTGAACTTGGTCTTGATGGTCGAGCCCAGGGCCGTCACGGCCGAGATGATGACGACCGCGATGAGGGCGGCGATCAGGCCGTATTCGATGGCCGTGGCGCCCGACTCATCGGACATGAATTTCGATACAAACTTGGTCATGGCTGAAATCCTTCTGCGTTTAAGCGAGCAATCGTTGACACCACCGGGGTCTTCGGCTTTGCCCGCTTGACCCCCTTGCTACATCTTCACCATGCACGCCGCCGATTAAGGACGAGTAAAACGGGACCGCCCCGGAGCGGTTTCTTTATTGACGACGCGTTTACTATAACGGACTGCATCATTGCACGATTTCAGACTTTATTGAGGTTTACAGAGCAGTGTCCGGACCACGCTTACGCGCGCGCTGTTCACTGGAAGTCGACGCCATGCTCCGTCCCGCCCGATCCGCCGCCCGACTGGGCGCCGCCCTCGCCTCCGTCGCCATCCTGGCCCTTCCCGGAGTCGGCGCCGCACAGTCGGCCCGGCTGAGCGTCGAGATCGATCAGGCCGCGCGGGTCCAGCTGCGCGGCCCGGCCGGCTCCGTGATCGTAGGCAATCCGCTGATCGCCGATGTGACGGTCGTGGATTCCAACACGCTCTATATTACCGGCAAGGGCTACGGCGTGACCGAGATCGTGGCGGTCGACAGCATCGGCCGCACCGTATTCCAGAGCGAAGTCATCGTCACGGCTGGCTCCGGCGCCGGCCGCGTTCGCGTCTGGCGCGGCGGCCAGGCCACGGAGATGGCGTGCGCCGCCTCGTGTTCACCGTCCTTGCGCGGGACCAGCGGTCCCCCGACGCCGTAAGGACCCGCCCTTGCTGATGCAATCCCGCCAGCCCCGGGTCCGGAAGCGCCGCCACGGGTTCCTCGCCCGTCTGCTGGCGGCCCGCGACGGATCGGCGGCCGTTGAATTCGGCATGGTCGCCTTGCCGTTCTGCATGATGATGTTCGCCATCCTGGAACTGGGCGTCGTCTTCGTCACGGACTCCGTCCTTGAGAACGCCACCATCGAGACCGGCCGCCTGGTCCGCACCGGCCAGGCCAGCGCCCAGAATATGACGGCGACACAGTTCAAGACGTCCCTGTGCAGCCGGATGAGCATCTTCGCGCCCGATTGCGCCGCCCGGGCGACGATCGATGTGCGGATCATCCCCCAGTTCGCCGTCACGCCGCCCGATCCGATGGCCGGTGGGACCTTCGACGCCGGGGCGCTGACCTATTCCAACGGCAATCCGGGCGACCTGGTGCTCGTGCGGGTCTGGTACCGGCAGCCGCTGTTGACGACCTTTCTGGCGCAGGGATTGTCACGCCTGAACGACGGGTCCGCCATACTGACCGCCACCACCGCGTTCCGGAATGAGCCATGAGACGCAAGGGGCTGATTTCCCGCCTGACCAGCGACGAACGGGGCGTCTCCGCCGTCGAGTTCGCCATGATCGCGCCGGTCATGATCGCCTTCTATTTCGGCATGGCGGAATTCTGCCAGGGCTATATGGCGCAAAAGCGCATGGGGCATGTCTCGGCCATGGTCGCCGACCTGGTGGCCCAGGAAGAATCCGTCGCGGCGGCCAGCGTTGACGACATCTTCCAGATTGGCGGGCTGATCATGAAGCCCTTTTCCACCGCAACGCTGAAGCAGCGCGTCAACAGCGTGACCCAGACGGCGGGCGTGGCCCGGGTCGTCTGGAGCCGCGGCTACAACATGACGTCCCGTCCGGTCAACGAAGTGATCGTCCTGCCGGGGGGCCTGATCTCCGATGGTGAAAGCATCATCGTGACGGAGGCCACCTACGACTACGACTCTCCGGTCGACTATCTGATGCCTGCTGTGACGCGGTTCTCGCACACCTATTATCTCCGGCCTCGCACCGTCGACAATGTGACTTGCCCGGACTGCTAGGAGCCGGTCAGGGCCTCGCGCAGGGCCAGGATCTTGGCGTCGGTCTCCGCCAGTTCAGCCTCGGGCTCGCTGTCCGCAACAATGCCGGCTCCCGCCAGGGCGCGGAAGCGCCAACTGTCTCCGGTTCGCCTGAAGGAGGCGGTGCGGATGAGCACTGAAGCCGTCATCCGGCCGTCGTCCTCGATGTGAAACAGGGTGCCGCACCACGGACCGCGCGGCGGCTCGTGACCGGCGATGACCTTCATGGCCTGATGCTTGGGCGCGCCGGTGATCGAGCCGGGCGGGAAGGCTGCGGCCAGCAGCCCGGCGGGACCGACGCCCTGCCGCGCGCGCGCGGAAACCGTCGAGACCAGGTGGTGGACGGTCGGATGGCTTTCGATCTCGAACAGCCGGTCCACCGTGACGGAGCCAGGCTCGGCGACCCGCGCCAGATCGTTGCGCATCAGATCCACGATCATCAGGTTTTCGGCCCGGTCCTTGGCGCTGATTTCGAGTTCGCCGGCCAGGGCGGCGTCGCGCGCCGGGTCGGAATCGCGCCGCCGGGTGCCCTTGATCGGCCGGGTCTCGATCCGGCGGCAGCCGGGATCGAAGGTCAGGAAAAGCTCGGGCGAATTGGAGACGATCGCCACGTCGCCCAATCGCCAGAAGGCGCCGTAGGCGGCGGCGCGGCCGGAGAGGCGCAGCATGACGTCGAACGGATCGGCGCCGGGAACCAGCGCCCCGGACCAGGCCCGCGCGATGTTGGCCTGGAACAGTTCCCCGGCCGCGATGCGGTCGACGACGTCCGCCACGGCGTCGACATAGGCCCCCGGCGCGGCTTCGGCCTCGAACCGTTCGGCCGGGGCGGCGGGCGGCTCCGGATCGCGCGCGGCCGCCAGCCACACCTCGGCCGATGCGGCGGCGGCGCGGGCGGCCGCGGGGTTCTCGCCCCGCCCGATCACGCTGACGGTGCGGTCGCGGTGATCGAAGGCCAGCATGGCGGGATAGCGGGCCAGCATCAGGTCGGGCCATATCGCGGCGCGAGGACCGGTCGCCGCGCGGGCGCCCGCGTCATAAGCGATCAGGCCGATGACCCCGGCGCGAAAGGCCTGCGATCCAATCGGGTCCATATCGGCCCGCACGGGGCCCACATGGACCCGATCCGGTTCAGCGGAGACGAACGACCAGCGCCCCAGGGCGCCGCCGTCCGAGATCAGGGCCAGCGGCCCGTCGAGATGTCTCAGGCCGTTGGCGACCGCGAGCGGATCGCGCCATGGCCGTGTCCGGGTCTCGACGACGGGGGCATTCACGCCGCCAGCCGCTCGCCGATGCGGTCGCGCAGACGGGCATCGACGCCCAGGGCCTGTTCAAGATAGCCGTCGACCGAGCCAAACTGCGCCGCGACCTCGAACAGGGCGGTTTCAAGATAGACCGGTTCGACGCCCAGAAAGGCCACCACCGCGTCGTGAGAGGCGGTGCGGCCGGTCATGGCCTCCAGCTGCCGGGCGATGCCCGGCGCGCGCCGTTCCAGATCCACGGCGACGTTGGTCAGCAGGTAGTCGGCGATCATGTCGTCCGGATGGACCCCGAGCAGATGGTGGGTCAGGGCGGCCAGCATGCCCGTCCGGTCCTTGCCTGCGGCGCAGTGGATCAGGACGGGTCCGTCGACCTCGCCCAGGATGCGGAAATAGCGGGCGAACAGATCGAGGTGCGAAGCCTCGAACGGCAGCCGGCGGTATGTCTCGGTCATGAACCGCCGACCGGAGTCGGGCGTGAGGTCGGCGGTCTTCAGGAATGTGATGTGCGGGGCCTCGCCGCCGTCATCATGGGCGCTTTCGATCACCGCGCCCGTGAAACGGGCCGGGCGTTTCGAGGGCTGGTCGCGGCGCTCGGACGGCCGGCGCAGATCGACGATGGCGGCGATGTCCAGCGCATCCAGACGGTTCAGGTCCGCGTCGCTGACCCGCGCCTGATGGGCCGAACGGAACAGCCGCCCGGACGCGATATGGCGGCCTGCCCCGGCGGCGTAGTCGCCGTAGTCCCGGAAATTGTCGAGGGCGTCGAAGCGGTGGATGCGGCCGGTCATGGCGGCCTTCTAGCCGAGGCGCGGCGGTCTAACCACTCCTGCCGACCAGACCCTGCATGGCGTCGAGATAGGCGACGAAGGCCTTGCGCCCCGCCGCCGTCATCGACGCCTCGGTCAGCGGCTTTCGACCCTCGAACCGCTTGGTCACGGCCACGAAGCCGGCGTCCTCCAGCTTCCGCAGATGGACCGACAGATTGCCGTCGGTGGTCAGCAGCCGCGCCTTGAGGGTGTTGAAGTCGGCGCTGTCCACGCCCGAAAGCACCGCCATGATCCCCAGTCGGACACGACCGTGGATGACCTCGTCGAGGCGGTTGATGTCGAACGCGTCGGCCACGCTCAGCGCCTCGCGCCGCGCATCAGCAGGAAGCCGGGCAGGGCCATCAGCAGGAACAGGGCGGCGGCGTAGGCGAGATACTGATCAGCGCTTCCGGCCAGGGCCGCCAGCAGCGGGGCGGCGAGGAACGAAGCGATGGCCAGCCACCACAGACGACCGCTCTTGTACATGGCGGCGCTGACGGCCCAGCCGATTCCGTAGAAGACCATGATGACCGATGGCACCAGCCAGAAGGCGATCTCGACGCCCTCTCCGCCGGCGCGCCAGCCCAGCGCGGCCATGGAACCGAACAGGGCGAAGATGCCCCAGCCCAGCGCGCTCCACACCGTGGTGGTGGCCCGGTTGCTGGCGGTCATGACGCCGCCGCCGCGCTTCAGCCGGACGATGACGACCGCCAGGACGAGGAAGAACAGCAGGGTGGCCGCGAGCCAGCCCAATCCTGTGTCGGGGCCCGACGACGGAACCCGATCCGTGATCTGGGCCCAGTGGAACAGGCTCGCCGCGCCGTAGATCAGGCCCGCGCTCATCAGGATGGAGGCGCCCTGCATCGGGGCGTCGGCGCCCTCCTCGGCCAGTCGGCGCATCCAGGCGATGTCGGCGACGGGGTCTTCGGCGTTCTCGGTCATGGGTCTGTCGTCCTTCACAGGCGTCGGCCAAGCGCCAGCCACAGTCCCGGAAGCAGGGCCACGAGGGCAAGCGCGCAAGCATAGATGAGATAGGGGTCCGGCGTCCCGAAGCGCAGGGCGATCCCCGCGACGCCGGCGAAGGCGATGGCGGCCACCGCCGCCATATTGGCCGTCCCGGTTCGCGCCGCGGCGACGGCCCAGGCCAGGCCGTACAGGGTCAGGCCGACGGCCGAGGTCCAGCGCATCAGCTCCCAGTCGCCGGCGGCGGCGGACAGCCCGGCCAGGGCCAGGGCCGCGCCGATGTGGATCAGGATGGCGGTGCGCGACCAGCCGGCGACGCGGCGGCCCGCCTCGCCGCCCGCCCGCTTCAGGCGAAACACGCCGAACAGAAAGGCCCCGACCGTGAGCGGCCAGCTGAGGCCGAGGACGGCGGGATGCCAGCCGAGGGCGCCGCTCATGACGCCCCACTGGATCAGATTGGCCGCGCCGAAGGTGAGGCCGGCGAGAAGCAACACCCGCCCCGCACAGACCGAAACGGCAGGCAGGGGGCGGGACGCGGCGAGATCGAAGGCGACGGCGGACATGGGTGAAAGCTCCGTGTTGGCCCTTATCTCTCACGCTTACTTTAAAATGTAAAGTACTTCGCCGCTCTTGATTGTTCGCATCCCCGTTGGACCGGGCCGGCCGAAAAACACAGTCTCACCCGTCTCACCCGTCTCACCCGTCTCAAGCCTCTCGAGCGAAGGCGGCCTGCAGTTCCGCGGACCGGCTCCGACGGGCTTGTCAGTGAAGCATGCACCTGCGTCAGTTCCGGACGTGGGCGGATCGCCGACCTCCCCGGACCGGTGACGACTGATGTCCATGACCTTCCCCCGCATCGCCTATGAGGCGCTCGAGGTCTGCAACGGCGTGACGATGGCCGCGGTCGAGACGGCTGTCTCGCGTGCGGGATTGGCCGCGGGGGTCGAGGCGCTGGATATCGGCGCCGGAAACGCCGCCGTGGCGATCCGGCTGGCCGAAACCTTCGGGCTGCGGGTCACGGCGATCGAGATGGATCCCGGGATGGCGGATCTCGCGCGGGCGCGCATCGCCGGAGCCGGCGTCGAGGATCGCGTCACGCTGGTCGTCGCCGCCGCCGCCGACGTCCTGGCCCGGACGCGGCCGGTCGATCTGATCACGGCTCTCGGGACGACGAACGTCACCGGCGAGGGCAGGCCGACGCCGGAGGCCGCCCTGCGCGCGCTGCGTCGGCACCTCAGGCCGGGCGGCTGGCTGTTGTGGGGCGATCTCGTCTGGCTGTCCGAACCGCCCGGCCCGCTGCGCCAGATCGTCGAGGCGACCAATCTGTATGCGGGTCACGACGGCTGGCAGGCCGCGGCGCGAACGGCGGGCCTCGAGGTCGTCGTCGCGGAAATTTCGCCGAAAGCCGTGTTCGACGACTATGCGCGGGCCCTGACGGATGCGGCCCGACGATGGCTGGAAGCCAATCCCGCGGCGCCGGAAGCCGGGTCCATCAGGATGAGCGCCGACCGGGTCGGGGCCATGCTGGAATACGGCCGGGACCATATCGGCTTCGGCCTGTACCTGCTGCGCAATCCGGGCTGACCGTCAGGCCGTGCGGATGACACCGTCCCGCGCCACGACGGGCCAGGCGGTCAGACGCGCGCCGGCGCAGGGCCCGCCGACACAGGCGCCGGACAGAGGCTCGAACACCGCCCCGTGCCATCCGCACAGGATCAGCGACCCGTCCGGAACCAGATAGCGGTCCAGTTCGATCGCCAGCGGAAAGCCCTGATGCGGGCACCGGTCGACATAGCCCGCCACCTGACCGTTCTTGCGCACGACAAAGCCGTGGAAGAAGGCCTCGCCGATCTGCAGCACGAAGCCGCGCGAGCCCGGGTCGGCGATGTCCGTCTCGGCGCACAGGGTCACGTTCGGCGGCGTGGTCCAGACGCGTTTGCGTTCGGTGTTCGCCGGCGCCTCGCTCAATGCCGCTCGACCTTGAGCGGGCGCGACAGGAGGTCGTCGATCACGGCCCCGACCGTCGTCTCGCCGTTCAGCAGGGCGGCGACGGCCAGCGAGATGGGCATGTCGACACCCATCTTCGCCGCCAGCTCCCGGACGGCCGGCGCGCTTTCGTAGCCCTCGGCCACCGAGCGTTTCCCGGCCAGGGCCTGCTCGACGGTCTGGCCCTGGCCGAGCGCGAGGCCCAGGCTCATGTTGCGGGACTGGGGGCTGGAGCAGGTCAGCACCAGATCGCCGAGGCCGCACAGGCCGGCGACGGTCTCGGCCTTGCCGCCGAGTGCGACGCCCATGCGGGTCATTTCGGCGAAGCCGCGCGTGATCAGGGCGGCATGGGCGCTGCGGCCCAGGCCGCGACCCTCGGACATGCCGCAGGCGATGGCCAGCACGTTCTTGATCGCGCCCCCGACCTCGGCCCCGATCAGGTCGGACGCCAGATAGGGCCGGAAGCCGGGCGCCGACAGGGTCCACATAAGCTCCTCGCCCAGGGCCTCGTCGGCGCAGGCCAGGGTGACGGCGCTGGGCAGGCCGCGGGCCACCTCGCCGGCGAAACTGGGGCCGGACAGGACCGCGGCGGGCGCATCCGGCAAGGTTTCCGCCAGCACCTCCGTCATCAGCTTCAGCGAGCCGCGCTCGATGCCCTTGGAGCACAGGATCACCGGCACGCCGGGCCGGTGGCGGGCGGCGAACGCCGTCAGGGTCGACCGCATATGCTGGGCCGGCGGCACCGCCAGAATGACGTCGCAGGCGGCGAGGTCGGCCAGGTCGGCCGTCACCGAGACCTTATCGTCGAGCGTGATCCCGGGCAGGAAGGCCTCGTTGACACGGCGGGCGCGGATGCTCTCGACCACCTCGGGCTCGCGCGCCTGCAACAGGACATCAAGCCCCGCCCGACTTGCGACCTGGGCCAGGGCGGTGCCCCAGGCGCCGGCGCCGATCACTCCCGCGGTTTTGAACTGCATGCGTCTTCCCTAGGCCTTGGCGCCCTTGCGGCCCGGCGGATGGACCGGGTCGGCGAGCGCGCTCTGTTCGTCCAGCGGCCAGCGCGGCCGGGCGGCGGTATCGATGTCGGAGGTCAGGCCCTTCTGCAAGNTGCGCTTCCCTTAAGCCTTGGCGCCCTTGCGACCCGGCGGATGGACCGGGTCGGCGAGCGCGCTCTGTTCGTCCAGCGGCCAGCGCGGCCGGGCGGCGGTATCGATGTCGGAGGTCAGGCCCTTCTGCAAGCGTTCCGCGCCGGCGAGGGCGATCATGGCCGCATTGTCGGTGCAATAGGCCAGGGGCGGGGCGAGAAAGGCGAAACCGCGGGCGGCGGCGGTCGCCTCCAGGGTGGCGCGGACGGTCCGGTTCGCGGCCACGCCGCCGGCGACGACGAACAGCCGGTGGTCGTGGCGTTCGGCATAGGCCTTGAGCGCCCGGTCGGAGCGTTCGCTGAGCTGGCGCGCGATGGCGGTCTGGACCGCGTCGGCGAGATCGGCGCGGTCCTGTTCCGTCTCGCAGGCCTGGGCCAGGCGCGAGGCGGCGGTCTTGAGGCCCGAGAAGGAGAAGTCGCAATCCTTGCGCCCCAACAGAGCGCGAGGAAGGTCGAAGCGGGCGCCGTCGCCGGTCGCGGCCAGTTTCTCGAGCGCCGGGCCGCCCGGGTAGCCGAGGCCCAGCGCCTTGGCGATCTTGTCGAAGGCCTCGCCGGCGGCGTCATCGATGGTGGTGCCCAGCCGCGTCATGTCGCCGACGCCGCGCACCTCCAGCAACTGGCAATGACCGCCCGAGACGAGCAACAGCAGGAAGGGATAGTCGACCCGGGCGCCCAGCCGGGCCGAAACGGCGTGACCCTCCAGATGGTTGACGGCGACCAGGGGCAGGTCGCGGGCCAGGGCCACGGCCTTGCCGAAGCTGAGGCCGACCATGACGCCGCCCACCAGACCCGGCCCGGCGGTGGCGGCCACGCCGTCCAGGGCGCCGTAGTCGAGGCCCGCCTCCCCCATCGCCCGGCGAACGACCCCGTCGATCATCTCGACGTGGCTGCGGGCGGCGATCTCGGGGACGACCCCGCCATAGGCGGCGTGATCATCGATCTGGCTGTGAACCACGGACGACAGGACGGCGGCCTCGCCGTCGGGCGACAGGCGCACGACCGAGGCGGCGGTCTCGTCGCAACTGGTCTCGATGCCGAGCACCGTGAGGTCGCCGCCGACAGCGTCGGTTGCCCGGCTCCCCTTGCTGCTATAGTCGGCGGGCCTGTCCATCGGGTCGAGGTAGCGACCCCGTTCAACCGGCGCAACGACTCTCATGGCCCATCTCGTCCGCATCGGCACGCGCCGCTCCAAACTGGCGATGACCCAGTCGGGCATGATGCAGCGCGCCATCGGCCGCGCCTTGGGCGTCGCCGACGCCGACCTGGCCGAGGCCGTGCCCCTCGTCGAGATCGTGACCACGGGCGATCGGGTGCAGGACCGGCGGCTGATGGAGATCGGCGGCAAGGCCCTGTTCACCAAGGAGATCGAGGAGGCGCTGGCCGATGGTCGCGTCGACGTGGCGGTCCATTCGATGAAGGATGTGCCGGCCGAGCAGCCGCACGGCCTGTGCATCGCCGCCGTGCCGCCGCGCGAGGACGCCCGCGACGCCTTCGTCAGCGAGACCTTCGCGACCTTCGCGGACCTGCCGATGGGCGCGCGGCTGGGAACGGCCTCGCTGCGGCGCCAGGCCCAGGCGCTGGCGCTGCGGCCCGACCTGACCATCGAGATGTTGCGGGGGAACGTCGACACCCGGCTGCGCCGCGCCGCCGAAGGCGATTTCGACGCCATCCTGCTGGCCGTTTCGGGCCTGAACCGGCTGGGGTTCGAGAGCGTGATCCGCGAGCGGCTGTCGCTGGACGACTTCCTGCCGGCGCCGGGCCAGGGCGCCCTGGCCCTGCAGACGCGCGTGGAAGACACCGGCGCCGCTTGGGTCCAGGCGCTCGACGATCCGATGACGGCGCTGGCGGTGGCGGCGGAGCGCGGGGCGATGACGGCGCTCGAGGGGTCGTGCCGCACGGCCATCGGCGCCCATGCCGCGGCCGTCGACGGCCGGCTGCGCCTGACGACGGAAATGCTCGCGCCCGACGGCTCGGCGCGCTGGCGTCGGTCGGCGGAGATGGACGGGATTCAGGCGGAGGACGCCATGGACCGGGCGCGGGCCATGGGGCTGGCGCTGGGGGCCGCCGTCCACCCGGCGGCCGGGGATCAGAGGGCCCCGTCCTGACGCCGGTCCGGCGAGTCTGGGTCACCCGCGCCGAACCGGGCGCCGCCCGCACCGCCGAACGCCTGACCGCGCTCGGCTTCGATCCGGTGGTCGCGCCCTTGCTGGCGATCCGGCCCGTCGCCGCCGATCTCGGGCTGGACGGCGTGACCGCCCTGGCCTTCACCAGCCGCAACGGCGTCGACGCCTTCGCTGACCGCAGCCCGGAACGGACCTTGCCGGTCTTCACCGTCGGGGATGCGACGGCCGAACTGGCGCGGGCGCGCGGCTTCGGAACCGTCCGCTCCGCGCAGGGGGCCCTGGTCGACCTGGCCGGCCTGCTGGTCGGGGCGGCGCCGACGGGGGGCCTGGTGCTGGTTCCCGGCGCGAAGAAGCCGGCGGGGGATTTGTCGGCCCTGCTGACGGATCGCGTCAGGGTGCGGGCCCTGCCGCTCTATGAGGCGGTGGAAACCGGCGTCGCGGCGCCGGGGCGGTTCGATGCGGTCCTGGTCCATTCAGCGCGGGCCGCCCGCGCCCTGGGGGCGCTCGGGCCCTTCGCGGGGGCGCGGGCCGTCGCCCTCTCCGCCGCCGTCGCCGACGCCCTCGGCGAAGGCTCCGGCCTGGAAATCCGCATCGCCCGCGCTCCCGACGAGTCCGCGCTGCTCGAGGCGCTTGGCAAGCCCGCGCCCCGCGTATAAAGAGCGCCTCTCGCGCAGGGCCTTCGTCGCCCGTTGCGCCAAGGCCGCTTTAGCTCAGCTGGTAGAGCATCGCATTCGTAATGCGGGGGTCAGGTGTTCGAGTCACCTAAGCGGCACCATTCCTTCGAACCGGGTCAGATCCCGAAAGCGAAGACGGGTCCGGCCCGGGGCCGCGTTCCGTAAACGACGACGCTTTCCCGGCGCTCCGCTACTGGACGAGGCGGTTCGCAGGCCGTAGCTATTCGGGCCGTACCGGAGCGTAGAATGTCGCAGCGCCTCAGCGCCCGCCAGGAAGAGTGTCTGAGGCTGACCGCCTTCCTGACCGACAAGGAGATCGCCGCCCGCCTTCACCTGTCGGAGGCCACGGTCAAGAAACACGTGCACGAGGCCTGCCGCCGGATGGGCGTGAACCGGCGCAAGGCGGCGCTCGCCCTTCTGGAACGAAACGTACCAGGGCCGAAAGACCCCATTGGCGGCGGCGATCTTTCCGCCGTTGATGCCTCCCTCGACAGGGAGTCAGACCATGGCATTGAAAAGTCCGCCGCTTCCCCAGTGGACCTGGGAGGATCTCGAGGCCGCGCTGGACGCGTTCAGTCCGACGGGCGCGAACGACCCGGTCCGGAGTCATCTGCTGCGGGGACTGGCGGACGACGCGGAGCAGTCGAGCCCGCGGGAACTGCTGCGGCAGGTGCTGAGCGCGGGCTGGGTGATGGCGCAGGTGGGGGCCCAGAACGGCGCCTCGGCTACCGCCCCCCGCCACGCGGCTGGGGCGTCCGCCTCCTGATCCTGCTCGTCATCGTGGTGGTGACGGCGGTGATGCTCAAGGCCGTGGCCGACCTCATCCTCGCCTTCGCCGGACAGGCCCAGGAGATCGGGGAGGCCACCACCTTCTAGCGGCCCCTTGAGCCAACGCTGGCGGTGCGGGCGCACGCCCCGCCCGCCGAGTCATTGGAGAGATTCAGATCACGCTCTTTCTGGCCGGCTATTACGTGCTCACCCTGGCCGCGGTTGTGGTTGCGTGGCTCAAGGGCGGGCATCCGGAACGCCTCGGCGCCGTGACGACGCTCGTTGTCTTCGCGGTGTCGTTTTACACCCACGAGCTCAGGGTCGGCGCCTTCTACGCCGGCGACGCCGTTGTCGACTTCCTGATGACCGGCTTGTTCGTCTGGCTGGCGCTCACCCGTGACAGGTGGTGGGCCCTGGTCATGTCCGCGATCATGACGCTGACCCTGCTGGTCTATGTCTCTGCGCTCGTCGTCCCCGATCTGGGAGCCTATGCCGTCCTGTCGGCCCGCATCGGCCTGGGAATTCTGGCCTCGCTGACCCTTCTGTGCGGCGCGGGCGAGCGCTGGCTGGTCGGCGAACGGGCTGTCAGCGATCGCGAAGCCTGGGTCCGCCGGGCAAGGTCACGGTCACGGTCACGGTCCGGGAACGCCGGTCCACGCCCGGTCGCCCAGGCGCCGCGAGAGGTCCGCCCGTGAGCGGGGCCTTGAGCTGACGGAGAGCGCCGCAGCATCACGCCCTTCTACATAGCGATGCATATCCTCGCGCAGCTTTCGACCACCGTCGGCCGCCCCGGTCTGGCGGAGCCGGCGCCAAGCGTCTTGAACATATAAACATATCCTTATATGTCTGCCGGCCAACCCACCGCCGGAGCTCCGCCTTGTCCCGATCGTCGTTCCTGTTCACATCTGAAAGCGTCTCCGAGGGCCATCCCGACAAGGTCGCGGATCGCATTTCGGACACCGTGGTGGACCTGTTCCTGTCCAAGGATCCCTATGCCCGGGTGGCCTGTGAAACCATGACGACGACGAACCTCGTCGTGCTGGCCGGCGAAATCCGCGGCCAGGGCATCATGGACACCGACGGGCAATGGGCGCCCGGCGTGCAGGACGAGATCGAGGCCGCCGTGCGCGCCGCCGTGCGCGACATCGGCTACGAGCAGTCCGGCTTCCACTGGGAGACGTTCGAGTTCATCAACCGCCTGCACGGTCAGTCGGCCGACATCGCCGTGGGCGTCGACGCGGCCGGCAACAAGGACGAGGGCGCGGGCGACCAGGGCATCATGTTCGGCTACGCCTCCAACGAGACGCCGGAGCTGATGCCGGCGACCCTGCAGTACAGCCACAACATCCTGAAGCGCCTGGCCGAGGTGCGCCACGGCGGCGACAAGCGGCTGGAGCCCGACGCCAAGAGCCAGGTGACGATCCAGTACGAGGACGGCAAGCCGGTGCGGGCCACCTCGATCGTGCTGTCGACCCAGCACGCCGCCGGCCTGTCGTCCGCCGACGTCGCCGCGATCGTGAAACCCTACATCCTCGAAGTGCTGCCGAAGGGCTTCACCGACGAGAACACGGTCTGGCACATCAACCCGACCGGCATTTTCGAGATCGGCGGCCCGGACGGCGACGCCGGCGTGACGGGCCGCAAGATCATCGTCGACACCTACGGCGGCGCGGCCCCGCACGGCGGCGGCGCCTTCTCGGGCAAGGACCCGACCAAGGTCGACCGTTCGGCCGCCTACGCCTGCCGCTACCTGGCCAAGAACATCGTCGCCGCCGGTCTGGCCGACCGTTGCACCATCCAGATCTCCTACGCCATCGGCGTGGCCAAGCCGCAGTCCATCCACGTGGACCTGCACGGCACCGGCAAGGGCGCCGTCACCGAGGCGGTGCTCGAGGCCAACATCCTCGGCCTCATCGGCGGGGCCACCCCGCGCGCCATCCGCGAGCACCTGGGCCTGAACAAGCCGATCTACGCCCGCACCGCCGCCTACGGCCATTTCGGCCGCGCGCCGGACGCCGACGGCGGGTTCAGCTGGGAGAAGACTGATCTGGTCGACCAGCTGAAGGCGCTGGCCTGAACGGCCGGGCGCGTCTAACAGGCGCGCCCATGGCTTCTTCAGACGACACTGCCCACCGCCCGCTGCGCTCGTTCGGCCGCATCAAGTCGCGCGCCATCAAGCCGCGGCAGGCGGCGCTGTTCGACACCCTGCTGCCGTCCATCGCCCTGCCCGACCCCAAGGCGGGGCCGATCGATCCGTCGGCGCTGATGCCCGGCGCCGCGGGCGTCTGGCTGGAGATCGGCTTCGGCGGCGGCGAACATCTGGCCGAACAGGCGAGCCGTCATCCGGATGTGCTGATGATCGGCTGCGAGCCGTTTCTCAACGGCGTCGGCTCGGCCCTGCGCCACATCGACGAGCGCGGGCTGAAGAATGTCCGCCTGCACGCCGACGACGCGCGCGACGTGATGACGGCCTTGCCGGACGCCAGTCTCGACCGGGTGATGATCCTGTTCCCCGACCCGTGGCACAAGGCGCGGCACAACAAGCGGCGGCTGGTCCAGGACGAGACGGCGGCCGAGATCGCGCGACTGCTGAAGCCGGGCGGCCGGCTGCGGTTCGTGACGGACTGGACCGACTATGCGGAATGGGCGCTGGAGCGGTTCGAGCGCACGCCCGGTCTGGTCCGGCAGTTCGACCCGGCCATTGACTGGTTCACGGCGCCCGCCGATCACGTCGTCACCCGCTATGAAGAAAAGAAGCTTGGCGATACGCCGCCGATCTTTCTGGATTTCATCCGCGCGACCTAGCACCAGGTCGGTCTGAACCAAGGACTTCGATCCATGAGCCTGGCCCTCCAAGACGCCTCCGCGACCCTGTTCCTCCGGGGACTGAACGTTCTGTCGGGCCTGGTCGACAAGGCCGTCCAGTCCGGGCTGGACGCGGCGGCGATCATGGACGCGCGGCTGGCCCCGGACATGAAGCCCTTTCCCGATCAGGTCCGCATGGCGGCCTTTTCGGCGCGCAGCTGTGTCGCGCGCCTGACCGGTCAGGATTGGCCGAAGACCGACGATTCAGAGGCGACCCTGGCCGAACTCAAGGCGACCATCGCGCTTTCGATCGCCGTCATCGAGGCGACGGACGCCGCGGCCTTCGAGGGCGGCGAGACGCGTCGGATCGAAATACGCTTCCCCGGCGTCGAGCTGGATTTCGAGGGCGCGGGGTATCTGACCAGCTTCGCCCTGCCGAACTTCTACTTCCACGTCAGCATGGCCTACGCCATCCTGCGCAATGCCGGGGTCGAACTGGGCAAGCGGGATTATCTCGGCMCGCTGGCGCTGRTCTGACGTCAGGGGCTGACAAAGGCGATCCGGGGAGCTATACGCCGTCCCACATCGTTAGACCGGCGTCCTAACGGCGCCGTTTGAAGCGGCGGCCGTCGGGCCCGCCGCTTTTTGTTTGGACCAAAGCCTTTGAAGGCCAAGACCGCCGAAGACCGCGCTCTGCTGGACCCGCACCCATGAGGAATCCGTCTCGCGCCAGCGGCGCTCAAGGTTCGGCAGGACGCCCTCGAAGGCCTTGGAGACCTCGTATTTGCGGGCGTTGTCGTCATAGGTGAATTTGATCTTGGCTGACAAAGACGTTCGTGGGAGCTATACGCCCTCCCACATCGTTAGACCGGCGTCCTAACGGCGCCGTTTGAAGCGGCGGCCGTCGGGCCCGCCGCTTTTTGTTTGGACCAAAGCCTTTGAAGGCCAAGACCGCCGAAGACCGCCAGCTGCTGGAGCTGATCGAACCCGTGGCCGAGAGCCTGGGCCTCGATATCGTGCGCGTGCGGCTGATGGGCGGCACCCTGCGCCGCCGGCTGCAGATCATGGCCGAGCGACCGAGCGACCACGACATCGCCGTCGAGGAATGCGCCCGCCTGAGCCGCGCCGTGTCGGAGGTGTTCGACGCCGCCGATCCGATCAAYGGCGAATATCTGCTGGAGGTGTCGTCGCCGGGCGTCGACCGCCCCCTCACCCGGCTGAGCGATTTCGACCTGTTCGAGGGGTATGAGGCGCGGCTGGAAAGCGACCGCATGATCGAGGGGCGCAAACGCTTCAAGGGCGTGATCGCCGGCACGGACGGCGACAATGTCGCCATGGATCTGGAAGGGGAAGAGGACACCGCCCTCATTCCCTTCGAATGGCTGGTCGACGCCAAAYTKGTGCTGACCGACGAACTGATGAAGGCGGGCGCCGAGAAGCGCGCCGCCCGTAACGACAACTCTACCGAGACCGAGGACTGATCATGGCTGTTGCCGGCGTTTCCGCGAACCGACTCGAACTGCTTCAGATTGCTGACGCGGTCGCGCGCGAGAAGAACATCGACAAGGAGATCGTCGTCGAGGCGATCGAGGAGGCGATCCAGAAGGGCGCCAAGTCGCGTTACGGCGCCCATCACGACANCAAGATGGCTGTCGCCGGCGTTTCCGCGAACCGACTCGAACTGCTGCAGATCGCTGATGCGGTCGCGCGCGAGAAGAACATCGACAAGGAGATCGTCGTCGAGGCGATCGAGGAGGCGATCCAGAAGGGCGCCAAGTCGCGTTACGGCGCCCATCACGACATCCGCGCCAAGATCGACATCAAGTCGGGCGAACTGGCCCTGACGCGTCACGTCACCATCGTGGCCGACGACTGGCAGCCCGAGGACGAGCTGGAAGAGTTCAACGACTCGGCCATGGTCCGCCTGACCGACGCTTCCAAGCGCGATCCGGAGGCCTTCGTCGGCAAGGAATACGTCGAGACCCTGCCGCCCTTCGAGTTCGGCCGCGTCCAGACCCAGATGGCCCGCCAGGTGGTGACCGGRAAGGTCCGCGAGGCSGAGCGCGCCAACCAGTACGAAGAGTTCAAGGACCGCGTCGGCGAGATCGTCAACGGCACCGTCAAGCGCGTCGAATACGGCAACACCGTCGTCGATCT
>NZ_LMFL01000039.1:0-30657 GCF_001426805.1 Brevundimonas sp. Root1423 | reverse complement strand
TCCTTGTAGGCGCGCTGATAGTAGTTGTGACCCAGCTCATGGTGGACGGTGTAGAAGTCGTCGCCGTTCACCTGGGTGCACATCTTGATGCGGATGTCGTCGGCATTGTCGAGGTCCCAGGCCGAGGCGTGGCAGACCACCTCGCGGTCGCGCGGGCGGGTGATCATCGACCGCTCCCAGAAGGTCTCCGGCAGCTCGGGCAGGCCCATGGAGACGTAGAAGCCCTCGCCGGTCTCGACCATCTTCCTCGCGTCATAGTTCGAGGCGACCAGGCGTTCGGTCAGGTCATAGCTGGAGGCGCCGCCTTCGGCCGGGGCGACGACGTCATAGATGTTGCCCCACTGCTGCGACCACATATTGCCCAGCAGGTCGGCGCGGATCGGGCCGCTGTCGGGCTGGACGGCGTCGCCGTATTTCGCGTTCAGCCGTCCGCGCACATAGCAGTGCAGGTTTTCGTAGAAGGGCTTGACCTGGGTCCACAGACGGTCGGTCTCGGCGGCGAAGGCGTCAGGCTCCATGTCGTAGCCGGCGCGCCACATGGCGCCGGTGTCGGCGAAGCCCAGTTCGCGGCTGCCTTCGTTGGCGATCTCGACCATGCGGGTGTAGTCGGCGGCCATGACCGGCGAGATGGTGCGCCAGCCTTCGTACAGGGCCCTGGTCTCGGCCGGATCGCGGCTCTCGGCCATCAGGGTGGTGGCGTCGTCGAGGGTGATCTGGCGGCCTTTGAACTCGAATTTGCCGGTCGCATAGGTCGAGTCCAGCCGCGTGGTGATCTCGGCCAGCTCGCCGGCCGCGCCGGGGCGGTTGGGCGCGGGCAGGACGATGCCGAGGCGCAGCAGGTTCAGCTTGCGGCGGACGTCGTCGGGGACCTGAACGTCGTTGAAGGCCGCCGCGCCGTTGGCAAGCTCGACCTGCAGCTCGGTGTATTCCGCGTTGATCTTGCTCTCCAGCCACATGGTGTCGTGGGTGATGTTGGTGGCGCGGGTCCACTGGATGCGAGCGGCTTCCTCGCTGAGGGCGGCGAGGCGGGTCTCGGCGTCGGCGACGAAAGCGGCGGCCGAGGCTGCTGTGACCGGAGGGGCCATAGCGGAGTCCGAAACCGCGCCCGCAGTGGCTCCAGACTCGCTCATGGCGTCAGTCGAGGCGCAGGCTCCTGCGGCCATGAGGGCGCAAACAGCGGCGGCAGTCATCAGGGTGCGTTTCATGGGGCTTCCTCCTCGCGCGGTTCTTCGCCCGCCTCGTTCGGCGGGCAGAGGAGGGGAGCCGAGCCGTGGCGTCAAGCGTCGCCGTCAGCCCAGGACGCACGACGCCAGACCATCATTGCGCACCGTGCCCATGGCGGCCTGGATGCGCGAGGTGCGCCGCCGCACATAGGGACCCGGGCTGGCCGCGTCGTAGCGGCGGGGGCTGGGCAGGATGGCGGCCAGGCGCGCGGCCTCGCGCGCGGTCAGGTCGGTCGACGACTTGCCGAACCAGTGGCGCGAGGCGGCCTCGGCGCCATAGACGCCCGGGGCCCATTCGGCGACGTTCAGATAGACCTCCATGATCCGCCGCTTGCCCCAGACGGCCTCGATGGCGACGGTGTAGCCGGCCTCCAGTCCCTTGCGTATCCAGTCGCGGCCCGGCCACAGGAAGGCGTTCTTGGCCGTTTGCTGGCTGATGGTCGAGCCGCCCCGGATGCGGCTGCTTCCGCGCTTTTCGGAGCGGGCGTTGGCCTTCAAGGCGGTCTCGATGGCCTTCATGTCGAAGCCGCGGTGGGCGCAGAAGGTCGCGTCCTCGGACGCGATCACGGCCTGGACGAGGCGCGGCGAGATGTGATCCAGCGAGCGCCAGCGGTAGTCCAGGCCCTCGCCCTCGATCAGGCGGGCCGTCATCAGGAAGGTGGGGGGCGGGGGCAGGAAGCGCTGCAGCACGATGCTGCCCGTCACCAGAAGGAGCAGGAGCAGGAACAGGGTCAGCAGCGGCCGGCCCTTCTTTCTGGTCTTGGTCAGCCCCGCCATGGGGGGATCGCAGCACGCCGGGCGGCGGCTTGGCAAGCGGTCAGATCGTCGAAACGCCCGCCTGCCCGTCCTCGTCGGCCCAGGCGACGCGCGTGGCGTCGGCGTTCATGGCCAGGGCCGTGATGGGCGCGCCGCGTTCAGCCTTGAGGAAGTTCAGGCCCTGAGCCGCCGGATCGGCCAGCCAGACCCGGCCGTCGTTGAGGCCGGCGGCGAGCAGGCCGTGCTTCGGCCGCGACGCCACGAGCGCGACCAGACTGCCCTCGTCGAAGCCGATCTCGGTGGCCTCGCGCCCCATCGGGCCGTTGGCGCCGACGAAGGGCCACAGCACCGCCCCCTGCGCGCCCGAGGTGGCCAGCAGCTGGCCGTTCGACAGGAAGCTCATGGCCCGGACCTTGGACGGATAGCCGCCCATGCGCAGGTTTTTCTGATCCTTCAGCCGCCAGCCGTGCAGCTGGGCGTCCTGCATGGCGGTGACGACGAAGGCGCCGTCGGGCGAGAAGGTCACGGCCGTGTGCGATCCCGCCCATTTGAGGAAGGTGGGCTTCTGCTGCGCGATGCGAGCGAACCACAGGGCCGCGCCGCCATAGGTCGAGGTCGCGATGCGCCGGCCCTTGGGGTCGAAGGCGACGCCCGAGACGGTCCGTTCATGCTGGAAATCGCGGCGGAAACCGGCGTCCTTCGCGTCGATGACGGTCAGGGTCTTGCCCGCGGAGAAGGCGATCAGCCCGCTCTCGGCCGAGGCGTCGACGGCGTCGATCCACAGCCCCTTGGCGGTGGCCAGAACCCCGGCCTCGTCGCGCCGGTGCCAGATCAGCCGGCCGTCGTCGCCGCCGGTGAGCACGCCGTCGCCGGACGGGTGGGCGACGGCGCACAGGATGGCCCCGTCATGGGCGGCGCTGAACTCGCCACCCTCGAACCGGACCGAGCCGTCGCCGAGGGCGAAGATCGCGCCCGCGCCGTCGAACACGGCGGCGGTTATCTGGGCGTCGAAACTGGTGGTCTTCACGCGGCGCAGGCCTCGAAACCGGCCGTGAGCGCGGCCTCGTCCAGATCGCGGCCGATGAAGACGGCGCGCGACCAGCGGCGTTCGTTGGCTCCCCACGGCTTCTGCAGGTCGCCCTCCAGGATCATGTGCACCGCCTGGAAGACCAGACGGCGGTCCTCGCCGCTGACGTCGATGATGCCCTTGGCGCGCAGGATATTCTGCCCCTGCTCGCCGAGCAGCCGGTCGAGCCAGGCGGTGAATTTCGTCCCGTCCATGGGCCGTTCCAGCGACAGGGACACGCCCTTGATGTCGTCCTCGTGCGCATGGCCGCGCGCGCCATGGGAATGGCCGTGGTCGTGATCATGATGCGCGTGGTCGTGGCCGTGGTGGTCATGGCCGCAGTGCTCGTCGTGGACGTGGCCGGCCTCGCCGTGGACCGGGTTGGCGAACTCGGGGTTGATGTCGAGGATGCGGCCCAGGTCGAAGCCGCCGAGGCCCAGCACCTGGTCCAGCGGCACATTGGCGCGCTCGGCGCGGGTGATCGGGGCCAGCGGGTTGAGCCGGCGCAACCGCGCCTCGACCGCGACCAGCTCGGCCTCGTCGACCAGGTCGACCTTGTTGAGGATGATGCGGTCGGCGAAGGCGACCTGCTCGCGCGCCTCCTTCGAGTCGTCCAGCCGGGCCATGACGTGTTTGGCGTCGACCAGGGCGGTGACGCTGTCCAGCCGGGTCTTGGCCTTGACGTCCTCGTCGACGAAGAAGGTCTGGGCCACCGGCCCGGGGTCGGCCAGGCCGGTGGTCTCGACGATGATGGCGTCGAAGGCGGGCTTGCCGGGGCGCTGGCGCTTCATCAGGCCAGCGACGACGCGGATCAGNTTGTTCATCTCGAACACGTCCTCGTCGGCGCCGACGACCAGGTCGTTGTCGATGCCGATCTCGCCGAACTCGTTGACGATGACGGCGTAGCGCTTGCCGTGGTCCTCGGTGAGGATGCGGTTCAGCAGGGTGGTCTTGCCGGCGCCGAGGTAGCCGGTGAGCACGGTGACGGGAATCTTGTCTGTCATGGAAGGCCTTTCGGCCGCTGAGATAGTCAGCCGGGCCGCGAGATGAAAGAGACTTAACTTGCCGGACGCCGGAAGCGCGGCCGGAATCCGGGCCTTGAAGGAGCCGCCATGCTGATCAGCCTCGTCCTGTCCCTGCTCGCCGCCGACCCAGGCTGCAACGCCGCCTTCGAGACTCTCGGAACCGCCAATGCGGTGGAGTCGGGCTACGTCGCCCATGTCGGCTTCGTGCGGGCGCGCATCGGCGAGGCCGGCGAACCGGTGTGGCTGCTGCTGGACACCGGGGCCAATCGCTCGGCGCTGGACGCGGCCTTCGCCGCCCGGGCCGGCCTGCCGGTGCTGGCGGGAAGCCGGGTCGAGGGCTCGGCGGGGGTGATCGAGGCCGGAGGGACGCGGGTGGAGGGCCTGAGGCTGGGCGGGCTGACCCTGCCCGTCATCGAGCCGACCACCTCGGACCTCAGTGGGCTGCAGGGGCCAGGCGGCGAGCCGGCGGTGGGCATCCTCGGCTCGGACGCCCTGTCCGGGCTGGTGGTCGTCCTCGACTTCGCCGGCGGCCGGATCGCCGTGGCGGCGCCCTCCGAGGCGGCGGCGCGGGCGGCCGGATGCGGGCGCGTCGTGGCCACGCACGACGACAACGGCATATTGCGGCTGGACGCGGTTATCGACGGCCAGGCCCTGCCCCTGCGCTATGATTCCGGGGCGGGCTTGTTCGAGGACCCTCACGTCTGGATCAACCTGACCCAGGGGCAATGGGCGCGGGTGCGCGGCGAGCGGCCGGAAGCGGCCCCGATCGCCACCCTCGGCGGCAGCGGGACGGGCGGGTCTCTCAGCCTGCCGGTCCACCTCGGCGGACGGCTTGAGATCGGGCCGCTCACCTGGGACGCGCCGCGCCTGATCGTCCAGCCGGCGCAGGGCTATTTCGCCCGACCCGAGGCGGTGGGTTTCGTCGGCAACGCCCTGTTCCGGTCGCAGGGGATGGTGGTGATCGACTATCCCGGCCATCGGCTGATCCTGCCGCCGGCCCGTGAGGCGGTCAGCAGGCGGGGCAGTCCGCCAGCGGTTCCGCCTCCAGCTGCAGGGTGGCGTGGCCGATGCCGAAACGGGCGCGGACCATGGCATGGGCCTCGTTGAGCAGGTCCCCGGCGTCGGCGCGGCCGTGGCACAGATGGGCGGTCAGGGCCGTCTCGGTCGTGGACAGCCCCCAGACGTGCAGGTCGTGGACCGCGGTGACGCCGGGCAGGGTCAGGAAGGCGGCGCGGATCGCTTCGACGTCAACCCCGCGGGGGGCGACGTCCAGCGCCAGATTGACCGAGTCCTTCAGCAGGCCCCATGTCCCGATCAGGATCACCGCCACGATGCCGAGGCTGACCAGCGGGTCGATGATCGACCAGCCGGTCATCCAGATGACGCCGCCGGCGATCACCACGCCGATCGAGACGGCCGCATCGGCCATCATGTGCAGATAGGCCCCCTTGGCGTTCAGGTCGGTGTGCTGGTCGCGCATGAACATCAGGGCCGTGCCCAGATTGATGACGAAGCCGATCGCCGCGACGATCATGATCAGACCGGACATCACGGGCGCGGGTTCGGCCAGACGGCGCACGGCCTCGAAGGCGATGGCGCCGCAGGCGAAGATCAGCAGAAGGGCGTTGGCCAGGGCCGCCAGAACGGTGGCCTTGCCGTAGCCGTAGGTCCTTTGCGAGCCGCTGGCCCGCCGCGCCAGCCAGGCGGCGCCGCCGGCCATGGCCAGGCCCAGGACGTCGGACAGGTTGTGACCCGCGTCGGCCATCAGGGCGGTGGAGCCGCTGAACAGGCCCGCCCCGAACTCGATGCCCACAAAGACCAGATTGACGACCAGGCCGACGGCGTAGCGCCAGTCGCCGGTGTCGACGGGCCCGTGATGGCCGCCGGGGCCATGGCTGTGTCCATGGTCGTGACCATGATCGTCGTCGTGAGAGCCGTGGGCGTGCGCCATGCGGCTATCCTTAGTGCTGACGAAGGACGACGAGAAGGCCGATCAGGATCAGGGCCAGGCCGAGGATCACGCCCTCGTAGCGGGCCCAGCGCTCCAGCCGCAGCACGGACCATCCGGCCCGGGCGAGGACGGTGAACAGGGCCATGCCCGACACCGTCCCGGCCGCGAAGGCCAGGGTCAGGGCGGTCAGGACCAGCGCGCCCTCGGTCGCCTGCGACAGATAGATGGGCAGCAGCACCTCGCCGGGGGACACGGCCATCATCGCCACCAGGCCCCAGAAGGCCGCGGCGTGGGAGACGGTCGGCTCCGACAGCGCCAGCGCCGGGCCGCCGGCCATGATCGCGGGGCGCAGCAGGGCGCGTCCGAGATAGAAGGCGCCGAACAGGAACAGCAGGCCCGCCGACAGGCCGGGCAAAAGGCCGGAGATCCACTGGTCCATGGCCAGGCCGGCGGCGACGATCAAACCGCCGACCGCGGCGGTGGCGGCGATATGGGCCAGGCCGGCCGCGGCCACGACGCCGAGAACCCGGGGCAGGCTCCAGCGCTGACCTCGCCCCACGAGGACGAAAGGCAGCCAGTGGGTCGGCAGGGCCGCATGCAGGAAGGCCGTGGCGAAGCCGGCCCCCAGCAGGGACAGGAGAACGGGTTGCTGGAGGTCGGCCGGCGTCATCCCTGGCGTCATAGAATGTTATCTTATAACAGTCGAGGGCCGGGTTTCATTTGACCGCGCCGCGCGGCGGACCCCCGTTTTTTCGCCCGTCCGCGTTGACTCGGACACCCCTCTGCGTCTATGTCGCCGCTCTTCGCCCGAGGGGGTCCCCCGTCGGGCTTATTCTTTTTTGCCCGTGGCGGCCGACCCCCGTTTTTTCGCCCGTCCGCGTTGACTCGGACACCCCTCTGCGTCTATGTCGCCGCTCTTCGCCCGAGGGGGTCCCCCGTCGGGCTTATTCTTTTTGCGTTTCGCTGAGGCTTCAACATGTACGCGGTGATCAAGACCGGCGGCAAACAGTACCGGGTTCAGCCGGGCGACGTCATCGTSGTCGARAAGCTSGACGGCGATGTCGGTTCGGACGTTTCGTTCGGCGACGTGCTGATGCTGGGCGGCGACAAGGGCGTGACCCTGNGGCGACGTCATCGTGGTCGAGAAGCTCGACGGCGATGTCGGTTCGGACGTTTCGTTCGGCGACGTGCTGATGCTGGGCGGCGACAAGGGCGTGACCCTCGGCGCTCCCCTGATCGCGGGCGCCGCTGTCGCCGCGACCCTGGTCGAGACCCGCAAGGGYGAGAAGATCAAGATCTTCAAGAAGACCCGTCGCCAGGGCTAYCGCCGCACSAACGGCCATCGCCAGATGGAAACCGTGCTGCGCATCACCGGCATCGACGGCGCCGGCGAGAAGGCCAAGTGGGACGGCGARACCTCGCTGATGACCAAGGCCGAGATGAACCTCCGCGCCCGTGGCCTGGCCCCGCGCGTCGAGGAGACCGAGGTCAAGGCCAAGCCGGCCAAGTCGCCCAAGGTCGTCGACGCCGCGCCCAAGGCCGAAGCCGCCGAGAAGCCCGCCGCCAAGAAGGCCGCGGCTCCGAAGGCCGCCGCCGCCAAGACCGAAACCAAAGCCGCTCCCGCCAAGAAGGCCCCCGCCAAGAAGGCGGACAAGGCCGGCGACGAAGCGTAATTTCAGTACGAGAACGGGAGCAGACCTATGGCTCACAAGAAATCCGGTGGTTCGTCGCGTAACGGTCGCGACTCCGAGTCGAAACGCCTCGGCGTGAAGAAGTTCGGCGGCGAGCGCGTGCTGGCCGGCAACATCCTCGTGCGCCAGCGCGGCACCACCTTCCATCCGGGCGACAACGTCGGCCTCGGCCGCGACCACACCCTGTTCGCCACCGCGCACGGCGCCGTGAAGTTCACCAAGAAGGCGAACGGCCGTTGTTACGTGTCGATTCTTCCGGCCGACGCCGACATGCCGATGGCCGCCGAGTAGCGCAKWCCGACTGACACCCGGATCGCGCAAGGCTCGAGAGCCGCGATCCGGACCAGGGAAATATTTCCGCGGGGAGTCTGGATCACCAGGCTCCCCGTTTTCGTTTCCCCGCCTCGACGCCGCCCGAGCCCTCCAAGGAGGCGGCAGNGCGGGGAGTCTGGATCACCAGGCTCCCCGTTTTCGTTTCCCCGCCTCGACGCCGCCCGAGCCCTCCAAGGAGGCGGCAGWTCGAACGAGGCCGTGTCATGTGCGTGATTGAACCCTCCCCCGTCGTCGAGACGCGGCGCCTGGCCCTGCGCGCGCCGGGCGCCCAGGACATCAGCCGTCTGGCGACCCTCGCCAATGATCGCGACGTGGCGCGCATGACCCTGCGTATGCCGCACCCGTTCGGCATCGCCGACGCCGAGGCCTTCGTGCTGCAGGTCGCGGTGCAGGATCCGGCGCGCGCGCGCACCTTTCTGATCGAGCATGAGGACCACGGCCCTGTCGGGGTCCTCGGCCTGTTCGAGGACAAGGATCCGGCGCCCGAGGTGGGCTACTGGATCGCGCGTCCGTTCTGGGGCCGGGGCTACGCCACGGAGGCGCTGCAGGGCGCGACGGTCTGGGCGTCGAAGGCGTGGAAGCGCCGGGCGCTGATGGCCGGGCATTTCTCCGACAATCCGGCGTCGGGCCGGGTGCTGGAGAAGGCCGGCTTCCTCTACACGGGCGAGGTCCGCAAGGACTTCAGCCGCGCGCGAAACGCCGAGACGGCGACGCGCCGGATGGTGTGGTTGCCGTGATGTAAGGCATTCTCCCTCCCCCGAAGTGGGGAGGGAGAGGTCGAATTCTAACCGAACAGCGTCGGGCCGAAGACGGCGGCCATGGCGATGGCTCCACCCGCGACGGCCACGACGGCGCCGGCGATGAAGGCCGCCCAGGTGCGGGCGGCGCGCTTGCGGCGCAGACCCGAGGTCTTGACCGATCGCAGCATGACGCCGGGCTTGGGTCCGAAGACTTCCGAACCGGAAATATTGTGCTGGGACATGAACGCGCTCCCTGATCCACCGCCCCTTGCGGGTCAGGGAGACCGAAGCGGCCCTGAAAAGGCGAAACGATGGCGAACGCCGGTCACCCACCGATCCGTGATCGGATGAACAGCCGTCAGCGAACGCCCTATCCGCAATAGATCAGGCGGCCGCTCCAGGCGCGATAGTAGCCGGTGCGGGGATCGTAGGAGCGATAGCTGGCCCGGCACCAGTCCTGGCGGCTGCCGTAGGCGGCGTGGGAGCCATAGGCGCGACCGCCCCCCGGATAGACCAGATCCGGACGACCGTAGGCGCCATAGTACGCCGCGCCGCCCTGGTCATAACCCGGGCTGGAGCCATGACCACGATTGCGAGTGGAATAGCCGTAACCGCCATATCCGCCTCCGTAACTGTACCGCCTGTAGTGATGGCCGCCGTAACCGTCGCGGCCGTAACCGGCCAGTTCGCGATAGTCTCGGCGCGCCTCGGGACTGACCCGGCGGCGCTGATCGCGCCAGCCGGCGCCGCAGTCGGTGCGGTTCGCGTCCCAGAAGGCGTCACAGCGATAGTCGCCGGGCCGGTCCAGCTGGCTGCGCCAGTCAAAGCTGGAGGGCGCGGCGTTCCCGTCGCTGCGACGGCCGCTGTAGACGGCCCGGGCTCCGTCGTCGCTGTAGCTGTGGCGGCTGTCGTACGTCCCGCTCCAGGTCTGGGCCACGGCCGGGGCGGCGGCGAGGGTCAGGCCGGCGGCCAGCAGGAGGGCGATGGGGCGCATGGTTAACTCTCCGAAGCGGCCAGTTACGCGGCCTCAAAGACGACAGGCACTGACGTGGAGCAGGCTAGAGGATGACGCCGACCCGGCCGCCGCGGGTGGACACATTGCGCATCAGCACGACGCGGTCCCCGCCGGCGCTGACCGGGGTGATCACGAACCAGTTTCCATCCGGCAGGTTGTCGAACTGGAAGCGGTTGTTCTCGCAGGAGGTCTGGCGGACGAAGGAGCGATAGTCGGCGTTGGGATCGGCGACGGTGCGGGCGCGGACCACGGCCTCGGGGATCGCGGCGCGGGTCGTCGAGCCGTACAGGGTCTGGAAGCGGGCGCGGGTGTAGGGGGTGTCCGGCGTCAGGGCGACCGAGCCGGTGCAGCTGAACACCTGCCCGTCGCGGCGGTAATCGACGCGGCCGTCGATCGAGGCGCGGCCGGAACGGGCGGACCAGGCGAAGTCCTGGGCCCGGAAGGCGCTCGAGGACGGGCCGGGCCCGTAGCCGCCGGGAGAGACGGTCTCGCACGCCGCCAGGGAGGCGGCCACGGCGGCGATGGCGATCAGATGACGGGCAGACATGGCTCTCTCCGGGGATGCGCGGGTCGAACGCCGCGATCAGACGCTCAACGCCGGCATAAGGTCAAGGTTGCGAGGCGTTCGGCGGTGGGCCAAAAGCGCGCATCAACCCGGCGAAGACCGGGTATAGGGACCGCTCATGACAGTCACTTTCGACGATATTCTGGCCGCGCGCGCGCGCATCGCCGGCCAGGTGGACCGGACGCCGGTCCGGCACTCGCGGCGGCTGTCGCAGCTGACCGGGGCCGAGGTCTGGGTCAAGTTCGACAACCTGCATTTCACCGGCAGCTTCAAGGAGCGCGGGGCGCTGAACCGGCTGCTGCAGCTGACGCCCGACGAGCGCAAACGCGGCGTCGTGGCCGCCAGCGCCGGCAACCACGCCCAGGCGCTGGCCTATCACGGAGCCCGCCTGGGCGTGCCGGTGACCATCGTCATGCCCGAGGGCACCCCCTTCGTGAAGGCGGACGGCACCCGGGCGCATGGGGCCACGGTGGTGATCAAGGGACTGGATTTCACCGGCTCCACCGAGGAGGCGCACCGGCTGCGCGACGCTGAGGGCCTGGTCTTCGTCTCGGCCTTCGACGACGAGGGCATCGTAACGGGGCAGGGCGTCTGCGCGGTGGAGTTCCTCGAGGATGCGCCGGATCTCGAGGCCCTGATCATACCCATCGGCGGCGGCGGCCTGATCGCGGGCTGTTCGGTGGCGGCCAGGGCGATGAAGCCGGACATCCGCATTTTCGGCGTCGAGGCGGCCATGTACCCCTCGTTCGCCGCCAGACGACGGGGCGAGGTCGCCAAATGCGGCGGCCAGACCATCGCCGAGGGCATCGCCATCAAGGCGGTCGGCGACATTCCCTTCGCCATCGCCGATCCACTGGTCGAGGACGTGCTGGTCTGCCAGGAGGCGGATTTCGAGACGGCGGTGGCCTATTACGCCACGCTGGAGAAGACGGTCGCCGAGGGCGCCGGCGCGGGCGGACTGGCGGCCTTGCTGGCCTACCCCGACAAGTTCAGGGGCATGAAGGTCGGGCTGGTGCTGTGCGGCGGAAACATCGACGCCCGCATGCTGGCCGTGGTCCTCAACCGCGAACTGGTGCGCGAGAAGAAGATGGTCGTCTATCGCATCCTCGGCGACGACCGGCCCGGCATGCTGTCCAAGATGAGCGCCGTCATCGGCGGCCTGGGCGGAAACATCATCGACGTGGTGCACAACCGGCTGGCGCTGGACGTGCCGGCCAAGGGCGCGGAGTTCGACATCATGGTCGAGACGCGCGGCGAGGCCCACGCCCTGGAAATCAGACGCGGACTGGAAGAGGCTGGCTATGCGCTACGGATGGGCTAGGGGCGTCGCGGCGCTGTCGATGATGGCGGCGCTGGCGGGGCCGCTGGCGGCGTGCAACCGCGAACCGGCCGCGCCGGACGAAAGCGCGGCGCAGAATCTGCGGGCGGCCGAATTCTTCCTGTCGTCGAACGCGAAGGCCGAGGGCGTGAAATCCCTGCCGTCGGGCGTGCAGTACAAGGTGATCCGGTCCGGCCCGCCGGGCGGCGAGACGCCCGACCGCAACGATCTGGTCCGGGTCGACTACGAGGGCACGCTGACGGACGGGACGGTGTTCGACAGCTCGTTCCAGTCAGGCCAGCCGGCGGTCTTCACCGTCGGCGACGTCGTGCCGGGCTGGACCGAGGCGCTGCAGCAGATGCGGGTCGGCGATGAATGGGTCGTCTATGTGCCGCCGGCGCAGGGCTATGGCGAACAGGGCCGGCCGGGCATCCCGGCCAATGCCGTCATGGTGTTCCGCATCAAGCTGCTGGACATCGCCCGCGCGCCCGGCGGCGAACGCGGCGGGGCGATCGCCCAGGGCTAGACGTTCTCCCTCCCCTTCATGGGGAGGGACGGCGAGGCGTAGCCGAGCCCGGGTGGGGTACGCCAGATTCGCACCGCCGACGCCAAGCTTCCAAATTCCCCACCCTGTCGTCGCTACGCGCCGACATCGTTCCCCATGAAGGGGAGGGAGAGCCGCTGCACCGCCCACTCCGCGGCGTCACGCACCACGGCGTCCGGATCATCCAGCAGCCGCTCGGCGGCGGGGATCAGGTCGGGCTCGCCGCTGTTGCCGATCGCGTACAGCACATTGCGGACGAACCGGTCCCGTCCGATCCGCTTGACCGGGCTTTTCGAGAACAGCGTCCGGAACGCCGCGTCGTCAAGCGCAACCAGATCGGCCAGGCGCGGCGAAACCAGCGCCTCGCGCGCCTGGACGCGGGCTTCCTTCGAAGCCGCGGCGAACTTGTTCCACGGACAGACCGCCAGGCAGTCGTCGCAGCCGTAGATCCGGCTGCCGGTCGCCGTGCGGAACTCGTCCGGCCAGGGCCCGGCGAACTCGATGGTCAGGTAGGACAGGCAGCGTCGGGCGTCGAGCTGGAAGGGCGCCGGGAAGGCCCTGGTCGGACAGGCGTCGAGGCAGGCGGTGCACGTGCCGCAATGCTCGCCCTCGGGCGGGTCGGGTTCCAGTTCGGCGGCGATCAGTATGACCCCCAGGAACAGCCAGTTGCCGTGGGTGCGGCTGAGCAGATTGGTGTGCTTGCCCTGCCAGCCGAGCCCCGCGCGCTGGGCCAGCGGCTTTTCCATCAGGGGAGCGGTGTCGACGAAGACCTTGACCTCCCCGCCGGTGCGGGCGGCGACCTGACCCGCCAGCGTCTTCAGCCGGCCCTTGATGAGCTCGTGATAGTCGTCGCCGCGCGCATAGACCGAGACATACCCCGCCGACCGGTCGGCCATCTCGGGCAGGGGGTCCGACTCCGGGCCGTAGTTGAGGCCGAGCACGATCGCTGTCCGGGCGCCCTCCCACATGGCGGTGGGATGGGCGCGGCGCGCCAGCGTCGTCTCCATCCAGCCCATGTCGCCGTGACGGCCCGCCTCGACGAAATGCGCCAGCCGCTCGCCCGCGCTCCAGGGCGCCGCGGCCGAGGCGAAACGGCAGGCGTCAAACCCCAGGGCGGCGGCGCGTTCGCGGATGAAGGGACGAAGATCGACCGGCATGGGCGTCGTTTGACGCGCCGGACCCTAGAAGTCGAGATCGGCGTACCACGACGAACCGGCGACGCCGGGGAAGCGGTCGGTCAGCAGCGGTCGGAAACAGGGCCGGGATTTCAGCTTCATGTACCAGGTCTTCAGGCCCGGCCAGTTGGCCCACGGGACCTCGCCGAAATAGTCCAGCACCGACAGATGGGCAGCCGCGATGAAATCGGCCTGACCAATCCGGCGTCCGGCCAGCGCGTCCCGGTTCGCCAGCAGGTCCTCCAGCATGGCGAGGTGCGATCTCAGGGCCTCGCGCCCCGCGCGCAGGGCGCGGGCGTCGGGCGATCCGAGGCGCAGCAGGGGCTTCTCCATCCGCTCGTGCAGCAGGACGGCGTTGACCTCGTCGGTGAAACGGCGGTCGAACCAGGCCACCAGCCGGCGCGTCTCGGCGCGTTCGGCCGGATCGGTCGGCATCAGGAAGGGCTGACTCGCGCCGTCCTCGAGCCAGCCGAGGATGGCTGCGGGCTCGCACAGGGTCAGGGACCGGCTGTCCCCGGTGACCTGGAGCACGGGCGGCATGCCCGACGGGTTCAGCCCGGCGACCGGGCAATCGTCCTCCCACGGACGAACCAGGGTCTCGGTGAAGCCCTTCCTGGCCTCGCCCAGCGCCAGGCGCACGGCGCGGGAGCCCGGATCGAAGGCGAAATGATACAGGACGCAGGCCGACATGGGCGCTTCATGCACGTGAGGGCGTTAAGCCCGCGTTAGCCACGCCCTCAGGCCCAGGGACCTTTTTTCGACTTCGGCGAGGAGGGTGACGCGGACTCGGCCGTGGTCGGGGTTGGGGTCGGGGCGCCGCCGTGGGGTTCCGCCCGGCCGCGCGGATCCGGATGGATCAGGATGTCGGCTCCGGGCCAGCCCGCCAGCAGCCGGTTCTCGGCCTCGACGACGATGGCGTGGGCGGCCTCCAGCGTCAGGTTCGGGTCCAGATCGACATGCATCTGGATCATCACCACCGACCCGGCCATGCGGGTGCGCAACTGGTGCACGCCGGAAATACGCGGGTCCGACAGGACGGCGGTGGTCATGGCGAGGCGGTCGCTTTCGGGCAGGGCCTTGTCGACCAGATGGTCGGCGGCGGTCTTCAGCATCCCGTAGGCGCCCCAGAACAGCCAGACGGCGACGACCAGTCCGGCGGCGGCGTCGAGTCCGGGCGCGGACAGAAACGCCCCGGAGATCACGCCGATCAGGACCACGGCGTTGGCGGCCAGGTCGGCGGCGTAGTGGGCGCGATCGGCCTCGACCGCCCTGGACCCGCTGGTCTTGATGGCGCGGCCCTGCATCCAGACCAGCCAGCCGGTCACGGCGATCGAGATCAGGATCACCAGCACGGCCCAGTACCCCGCGGTCACCGGGCGGGGGTCGAGGATGCGCTGGATCGCCTCCCAGCCGATGAACAGGGCCGAGGCGAACACCAGTCCCGCCTGCATCATGGCCGCGAGCGCCTCGCCCTTGCCATGGCCGTGGCGGTGATCCTCGTCGGCCGGAGCGGCAGCCCAGCGGACGGCGAAGAAGACGCCGAGCGAAGCCACCAGATCGAGCGCCGAATCCGCCAGCGAGGCGAGGATCGAAACCGACCCGGAGGCTCCCAGCGCAAAGGCCTTCAAGGCGATGAGGACCACGGCCACGCCGACCGACAGCCGGGTGACGGCGCGGGTCGCCGAATGAGCGTCGTCGAGGGCGTTGGCCGGGGCGGGGATCGTCATCGCCGTCTTGTCGCGGAAAGGCGCGGCCCTGCCAAGGCCACGCGCCTCCCGGGCGTTAGCGTCATCGTCACGAAAGGACCGCATCCTTGACGTCCCATGGTTCCACGAGGCCGAGGCGTTCGGAGGCTCGCGTGCAGATGACGGACACAGTGCGGTGGATCGGACGGGGCGAGGCGCTGGCCCGACTGGGGGTCAAGTCGCAGACGCTGTACGCCTATGTCAGCCGGGGCCGGATCGCGGCGCGGCCCGACCCGGATGATTCCCGCCGCAGCCTCTACGCCGCCCATGACATCGCCCGCCTGAGCGGCGAGTCCGTCGAGGCCGAGGAGACCGCCGTCTATCGCCGCACCCCGGGCGGGGCGGCGCGCGGCGAGGCCGATATCTGTTCCTCAATGACGGTGATCGCCGGGGGACGGCTGTTCTATCGCGGGCTGGACGCCGTCCAGCTGGCCGAGACGGCGACGTTGGAGGATGTGGCGCGGCGGCTGTGGGACGCGCCGGCGGTCAATCCGTTCGCGGGCGTCCGGCCGCGGATCGGCGCCGTTCCGGGCGGTTCGATCCGGGCGCGGCTGTTCGCGGCCCTCGCCCGCCGCGCCGAAGAGGACGCCGATCCGAAGCCGCGTCCCGTCGAGGAGCTGCGCCTGGAATGCGCCCGCGTGCTGGACGAGGCGGTGGACGCCGCCGTCGGTTCGGGCCCGCGTCTGTTCCTGCACCAGCGGCTGGCGCGCAGCTGGAAGACCCCCGATCGGGACGCCCATCTGATCCGCCGCGCCCTGGTGCTGTCGGCCGATCACGAAATTAACCCGGCCGTGGTGGCGACGCGCGCCGCGGCCGACGGCGGCGCGGCTCCGGCGGCGGCGGCCTTCGCCGGCCTTCTGACCCTGGCCGGGTCGCCCGCGATGGCCGAACTGACCCGGGCCTCTGACTGGATCGTCGCCGTGCGGCGTCAGGCGGCGGACGCCGCGCGCCGGGCCCATGAGATGGGCCGTCTGGTCGGTTTCGACGCCCGGACCGACTATCCGGCCGGCGATCCGCGCGCCGCCGCACTTCTCGCCGCCGCCGATCTGCCGGCTGATCTGGCCCGCGCGGTGCAGGAAGGCGAGACGGCGACGGGGCGCAAGGCGAACTTCCCCCTGGCCCTGGCGGTGATCGCCCGCCGGCTGGAGCTGCCGCGCGACGGCGCCGCCGACCTGTTCCTGATGGGCCGTCTGGCGGGTCTGCTGGGTCATGCGCTGGATCAGGCCACGAACGGCTCGCCTATCCGGGCCCGCCTGCGCTATGTGGGTCCCGAACCGGGCGCGCACTGACGACCCGATCTGTTTGACGGGGCGTTATGGCGGACTGGCTGGCGGCGATCATCCTGGGCCTGGTCGAGGGCCTGACCGAGTTCATTCCGGTGTCGTCGACGGGCCATATGCTGTTGCTGGGCCATTTCCTCGGCTTCGAGAGCAACGGCAAGACCTTCGAGATCGTCATCCAGCTGGGCGCCCTGCTGGCCATCGTCAGCGTCTATTTCAAGCGGCTGTGGGCGCTGGCGACGCGGTGGCCGTTCGACCCCGAGGCCCGCCGCTTCCTGATCGGCCTGCTGGTCGCCTTCGCCCCGGCGGTCGTGATCGGCTTCCTCGCCTACGACTTCATCAAGACGGTGCTGTTCGAAACGCCGCTGGTGATCTGCATCGCCCTGATCGTGGGCGGCGTCCTGCTGCTGTGGCTGGACCGGATGAAGAAGGTCCCGACCTTCCTCGAGGCCGACGGCTATCCGTTGCGGGTCTATTTCCTGATCGGCCTGTTCCAGTGCCTGGCCATGATCCCCGGCGTGTCCCGCTCGGGGGCCACGATCGCGGGCGGTCTGCTGCTGGGCACCGACAAGCGGTCCGCGGCCGAGTTCAGCTTCTTCCTCGCCCTGCCGACCATGGGCAGCGCGGTGGCCTATGACCTGCTCAAGAGCTGGGACGGCTTGGACTTCAGCGACGCGGGCCTGATCGTCATCGGCTTCGTCACGGCCTTCCTGACGGCTCTGGCCGTGGTCCGGTTCCTGCTCGACTTCGTCAGCCGCCACGGCTTCGCGCCGTTCGCCTGGTGGCGGATCGCGGTCGGCGTGGCCGGGATCGTCGGCCTGGCCCTGACCGGGGGACTGTAGCCCCGGCTCAGGCCGTCGCTTCGGCGAACTGGCCGCCGCGGCGGTAGCGCCACAGATACGAAGGCGCGATGGCCTCGATGCCCGTCGGCTGGACGCCCAGCTCGGCCAAGCCCTCGGCGCCGTCGGCGACGACATTGTCCTTCTCCAGCAGCACGACCTGGTCGCGCGTCAGCACCGGCGGAATGCCGACCATGGCGGTCAGCTGGGCCATGGAGCCGATGGCCCGCGCGGCGAAGAACGGCAGGGGGATCAGGCCGTTCGAGCGATAGGTCTCGCGCAGGATCAGCTTCAGCACCTCCTCGAAGGTCATCACCGCCGGCCCGCCCAGTTCGAAGGTGCGGCCCGCCGCCTCGGGCAGGACGGTGGCGCGGGCGATGGCCTCGGCCACGTCGGCGACATAGACGGGCTGGAATCGGGTCTTGCCGCCGCCGATCAGCGGCAGGAAGGGCGAGACCTGGGCCATCTGCGCGAACCGGTTCAGGAAGTCGTCGCCGGCCCCGAAGATGATCGACGGCCGGATCACCACCGCGTCCGGCTTGACCTCGCGCACCGCCATCTCGGCCGCGGCCTTGGACAGGGCGTAGTCCGACTCGCTCTCGGGATCGGCGCCGATGGCCGAAATCTGGACCAGCCGGTTGATGTTGGCGGCGGCGACCGCCTCGGCGATGTTGCGCGAGGCCTCGACGTGCAGGGCGTGGAAGCTGCGGCGGCCCGATTCGTACAGGATGCCGATCAGATTGACGGCGGCGTCGGCGCCGTGCAGGGCGCTGGCGACGTCGTCCGTATTGTTGGCGTCGCAGCGCACGGCCTGGATCTGGCCGACGGACCCCGAGGTCTGCAGCTTCCAGGCGCGGTCGGGGCGGCGGCAGGCGACGCGCACCCGCCAGCCGCGGCGGGCAAAGGCCCGCACCAGCTGGCTGCCGACGAAGCCCGAGCCGCCGAAGACGGTGACCAGGCCGGGGGCGACTTCGCTCATCACAGGGACTCCAACAGGCGGCGGCGCGCGCGGGGCGAACCCCGTGCCGGGGCCGGATTAGACGATGGCCGCCACCGTCGCAACGCAAAGCCGACAAAAGCCTGTTGACCCGCTGGGGGGGCTGCCTTAAGGGTCCGCGCCTTCCGGACGGATAAGCACGCAGGTGCGAAAACGTCTGGGCCCAGGTGGCGGAATTGGTAGACGCGCTGGCTTCAGGTGCCAGTGATAGAAATGTCGTGGAGGTTCGAGTCCTCTCCTGGGCACCATCTTTTGAACGGCGCTGCATCGACGATGCAGCGCCGTTTGTTTTAGGGCCCTATCGCCTCGCGCGCGGCGCTCGGCTACTTGAGGGCGACGTTTTCCTCCGCCGCCAGAGCTGCTGAACCCGAATGACCGTCCATTTCCACGAAGGCGACCTGCCCAACGGCCTGGATCTGGGGCCCGAGGTGGCGATCGATTCCGAGACCATGGGCCTGCGTTTCCGCCGTGATCCGCTGTGCGTGGTCCAGCTGTCGGCCGGCGACGGCGACGCCCATGTCGTGCGCATGAACCGTCCCGGCTACGACTGCCCGAACCTGAAGCGGCTGCTGACCGATCCGGCGGTGCTGAAGCTGTTCCACTTCGGCCGCTTCGACATCGGCATGTTCCAGCTGCACCTCGGCGTCGAGACGCGGCCGGTCTATTGCACCAAGATCGCCTCCAGACTGGCGCGCACCTACACCGACCGCCACGGGCTGAAGGACGTCGTGCGCGAACTGGTCGGGGTCGACCTGTCCAAGACCCAGCAGTCCAGCGACTGGGGCGCCGCCGAGCTGTCGCCCGCCCAGCTGGAATATGCGGCGTCCGACGTCCTCTACCTGCACGCCGCCAGGGCGAAGCTGGACGAGATGCTGGAACGCGAGGGCCGCGCCGAACTGGCCCGCCGGTGTTTCGACTTCCTGCCCAGCCGATCGGCGCTGGACCTGGCGGGCTGGGACGAGATGGACATCTTCGCGCACAGCTGATGACAGACCCCGCCGACATCCGGGACCAGGCCGACGAGGCGCGCGTCGCCGCCACGGCGAAGGCGTTCCGCGCCCGGTCGCGGCGGGTGCATATGCTGCGCCGCATCCTGCCGGTGGCGATCATCGTCCTGGCCGGCGGCACCGTCAGCTGGATCGTCCTGCGCAGCGTCATGTCGGACGTCGAGCGCAAGGCCGGGACCAGCCGCGAGGTCCGGCTGGACAGCGCCATGTTCCACGGTCAGGACGCCGAGGGGCGCCTTCCGCGTACGGTCGCGGCGAGTCCAGCTGCTGCGCCGCATCCTGCCGGTGGCGATCATCGTCCTGGCGGGCGGCACCGTCAGCTGGATCGTCCTGCGCAGCGTCATGTCGGACGTCGAGCGCAAGGCCGGGACCAGCCGCGAGGTCCGGCTGGACAGCGCCATGTTCCACGGTCAGGACGCCGAGGGSCGCASCTTCATGATCGGGGCGAAGAGCGCCGTGCGCGACCCGGAAACCGGCCAGTTCCGGCTGATGGGGCCGGCGCTGAGGCTGAACCTGGGCGGCCGCAAGGTCACGACCCTGACGGCCGACGGCGGAACCTACAACGAAGCCGCCAGGACGGTCACGATCGGCCCCAATGTTCGGATATCGGACGGCGGCTCGGGCTTCACCCTGGTCACGCCCGAGGCTGTGGTGAACACCGCGACCGGCGTGGTGACGGGATCGAAGGGCGTCCAGGGCTCGGGTCCGCTTGGAACGGTCAACGCTTCGTCCTATGTCATCTATGAACAGGGCGAACGGGTCGTGTTCAGGGGCGCGGGCGATAACAAGGTGCGCGGGACGATCAACCCCGCCAGTTCGGACGGATGAGCATGACCAGAACCCTCCTGACGGCGGCCTTCGCGCTTGGCCTCGCGGCCGTGCCGACGATCGGCGACGCCCAGAGCTTCCAGGGCGGCCAGCCCATCATGTGGGGCGCCGACGAGGTGTCGCGCACGCCGGCGGTCCTGTCGCTGCGCGGACGGGCCGAACTGACCCAGGGCGACAACCGCATCCGGGCCGATCGGGTCGAGGGGACGATCAGCAACGGCGACCTCACCCGTGTCGAGGCGAGCGGCAATGTCTATTTCGTCACGCCCGAGCAGACGATCCGCGGCGACCGCGCCGTCTACACCCCGGCCAACGACACCATCGTTCTGACCGGCGACGTCATTCTGACCCAGGGCCAGAACGTGATGACCGGCGGACGATTGACCTACAACACCCGCACCGAGGCGGCGGAGATGGACGGGGCGACCGGCGGCCGGGTCCAGGGCGTCTTCTATCCCGAACGCAGCGGGAACTGAGCCTCCGGCTCGGACCTGACCTTTGGCGCGCAAGGAACTCTCAGCCCTCAATGTGAACGAGGCTCCGGTCGAGCCGGCGGCCGCGCCGGCGCGCGCCACGGGCCTGAGGGTCGAGAACATCGCCAAGTCGTTCGGCCAGCGGCAGGTGGTGCGTGACGTCTCCCTGCACGTCCAGCGCGGCCAGGTCGCGGGCCTGCTGGGCCCCAACGGCGCCGGCAAGACGACCTGCTTCTACATGATCACCGGCCTGATCCCGCCCGATACCGGCTCCATCTGGCTGGACGGCGAGGACATCACGCCCCAGCCGATGTACCAGCGCGCCCGCATGGGCCTGGGCTATCTGGCGCAGGAGGCCTCGATCTTCCGCGGCATGACGGTCGAGCAGAACGTCAAGGCGGTGGTCGAACTGCACCATACCGGCCACCAGGCGATCGCCGACGAGACCCGCCGCCTGCTGGAGGAACTGCGCATCGACCACCTGCGCCACGCCCCGGCGTCGGGCCTGTCGGGCGGCGAGCGGCGGCGCTGCGAGATCGCCCGGGCCCTGGCGGGCAAACCCAGCTTCATGCTGCTGGACGAACCCTTCGCCGGCATCGACCCCCTGGCCATCGCCGACATCCGCCAGGTGATCCGCTACCTGGCGGGCGAGGGCATCGGCGTGCTGATCACCGACCACAACGTCCGCGAGACGCTGGAGATCATCGACCACGCCTCGATCATCTCGGGCGGTTCGGTGCTGTTCGAGGGCAAGGCCGAGGACGTGATCCGCGATCCGGAAGTGCGCCGGGTCTATCTGGGCGACATGTACGGGTAAGGCGTCAGGGCCGCCCCAGGCTCAGCCTGCTGATCAACACCGCCGCCCGCTGCGACTGCCGCACCAGACTGTCCAGATCGACCCATTCGCCGTCGGCGTGGGCGTTCCCGCCCGCGACGCCGAGGCCGCCCAGCGTATCCACATCGGCGGCCACGAAGCCGCTGTCCGCCGCCCCCCGACGCGCCGGGTCATAGGCCGCCATCTCCGGCAGGCCGAGGTCGCGGTTGACGGCGTTCAGGCGCGCCAGCAGGGCGATATTGCCCTCGCTTGGGGCCATTGGCGGATAGCCGCCCTCGCCGAAGACCAGTTCGGCCCCGGTACGGGGCAGGTGGGCGTCGACGATGGCCTGCATGCCGGCGCGGATGCGGGCGTCCTGTTCGGCGGTCAGGGTGCGCAGGTCGCCGCGGGCGATGGCGGTCGAGGCGACGATATTGGTCTTGCCCGAGGCCGTGACATTGAAGCCCTCGGCGTCGATGGCGGCGGGCGTGCCGCCGGCGATGACCCCGACATTGTAGGTCAGGTTGGGCTCCGGCAGTTCGCGGCGGAAGCCGTCGAGGATGCGCGCCATCTCATAGATGGCCCCATAGCCCAGCGTGTCGTTGAACACGCCGCTGGAATGGCCGGTCCGGCCGCTCGTGGTCAGGGTCCAGTTGCTGGAGCTGCGGCGCGCGATGGTGCCGAAGTCCTGTTCGTTCTCGACGGCCAGGTTCTCGAACTCGAGGGCGAAGGCGGCGGCCTTGCCGGCCTCGACCAGATCGCGGCGGGCGACCGACGCCGGCGCCCCGATCCGCTCCTCGTCCCCGGTCAGGACGAGGGTGATATTGGCGTTCCGCAGGGTTCCGGCCGCCCGCATGGCCCGCAGGGCCGCGATGATGACCACCACCCCGCCCTTGTCGTCGCCGATTCCCGGCCCGGTGGCGCGGGCGCCCTGGCGCTCGAAACGCTGGAACGGGTTGTCCGCCTCGAACACCGTGTCCAGATGGCCGATCAGCAGGATGTTGCGCCCCCGGCCGGGGTGGGTGGCGATCAGATGGCCGGCGCGGCCCGTCTCGGCCATGTCGACCCACCGGACATCAAAGCCGAGCGGCTCCAGTTCGGTCCGGACCATGTCGCCGACGGCGCGGACGCCGGCCAGGTTCAGCGTGCCGCTGTTCTGGTTCACCATCCGCTCCAGCAGGGCGATGTGGCGGTCATGCTCCTGCGTCACCGTCTGCATCATCGTCCGTTCCGCGCGGCCGGGCTGCGCCTCGGCGGCGGCGGGCAGGACGAACAGGAGAAGAACGGCAAGGAACAGGCGCATGGCGACCTCTGGCTGGAAGGCCTCAGCGTTTCCGATCCATGGCCCGGAGTAAAGCGCACGCGGTCGCCCCGGCGTTTAGAACACCGTTAACCGGTTCGGCGACACAGTCGCCCCAGCAAGTTTCGGGCCACGGGGCGGCGACGGCTTGCACGGGGGAATACGGTGCTCGGTCAGAGGCTGGAGATCAGGCAGGGCCAGGGGCTGGTCATCACGCCCCAGCTGCAGCAGGCGATCAAGCTGCTGCAACTGTCGAACCTCGAGCTGGACGCCTTCGTCGAGGCCGAGCTGGAGCGCAATCCGCTGTTGCAGCGCGAGGACGCCGAACCGGGCGGCGAGACCGAGCCTCCGGCTGCGGTCGAGAGCCACGACGCCGCCGAGATGAGTTTTGACGAGGGCCGGGTGGCCGACGCGGACCGCTCGCTGGATGCGCGCTCCGACGACGTCTACGGCGACGCCAGCCCCGGCGAGCGCACCTCGGACCGGATGGAGGATGTCGGGACCGGCGAGGCCCAGGTCGGGCTCAACGACTGGTCGCGCGCCGGCTCGGGCGGCGGCCTGCCCGACGGCGAGGGCCGCGAACAGCCCGACACCCGCGACGCCACCCTGTGGGAGCATCTGCAGGGCCAGGCCTCGCAGGCCGGGTTCTCGCCCTCCGACCACGCCATCGCCCTGACCCTGATCGACGGCGTCGACGAGGGCGGCTATCTGCGCGGCGACCTGAACGAGGTGGCGGACCGGCTGGGCATTCCGCTGGAACGCGTCGAGGCGGTGCTGACCGTCTGCCACGGCTTCGAGCCGACCGGCGTCATGGCGCGGTCCGTGCCCGAATGCCTGAAGCTGCAGCTGATCGAGCGCAACCGCTTCGACCCGGCCATGGGTTGTCTGCTGGAGAATCTGGACCTGCTGGCCAAACGGGACCTGTCGGCCCTGCGCAAGGCCTGCGGCGTCGACGCCGAGGACATGGCCGAGATGATCGCGGAGCTGAAGGCGCTGACGCCCCGACCGGGCGCGGGCTTCGGCGGCGAACCGGCCCAGACGGTGATCCCCGACGTCCATGTGCGCGCCGATCCCGCCGGCGGCTGGAAGGTCGAACTGAACGCGGACACCCTGCCGCGCCTGATCATGGACAAGCGCTATCACGGCGTGGTGGCGGCGGGTTCGCGCTCGGACGTGGAAAAGACCTTCGTCGCGGACTGCGCGGCCCAGGCCAGCTGGCTGGTGAAGTCGCTGGACCAGCGGGCGAAGACCATTCTCAAGGTCTCGTCCGAGATCGTGCGCCAGCAGGACGCCTTCCTCGCCTTCGGCGTGGAGTTCCTGCGGCCGCTGAACCTGAAGACCGTCGCCGACGCCATCGGCATGCACGAGTCGACGGTCTCGCGGGTGACCTCGAACAAATACGTCTCGACCCCGCGCGGCGTCTTCGAGCTGAAATTCTTCTTCACCGCGGCGATCCAGTCGTCCGACGGCGGGGCCACCCACTCGGCCGAGGCCGTGCGGCACCGGATCAAGGCCATGATCGAAACCGAGGGCCGGGACGGCGACGTCCTGTCCGACGACCGGATCGTGGAAATTCTGAAAGAGACCGGCATCGACATCGCCCGCCGCACCGTGGCCAAATACCGCGAGGCCCTGCGCATTCCCTCGTCGGTCGAGCGCAAGCGGATGCTGCGGACGGGTTGACCGCCCCGGCTGTCGCTCCTGTATCACTCGCCCGTCGTCGAATTCTCCGTTCAGTCGTCGAAATCCGTCGTCGAATTCCTCGTCCCTCAAGTGGTCGAATTCCCCGGCGCCCCGATCGTCGAATTCTCCCCCGCCTCGAGCGTCACCACATTTCAGTGATCGGCGTTGACACCATTCGCGATCGGTCGCGTTCTATCGACATGCAAATCCAAGTCAGCGGCAAGCACGTGGATGTCGGCGACGCGTTAGGCTCGCGCATCTCCCAGGAACTCGAAGACGGGATCGGCAAATATTTCGAACGCGGCGCCCAGGACGCCGAGGTCGTGGTGTCCAAGGACGGCCACGGCTTCAAGGTGGACTGTTGGGTCCGTCTGGCGTCCGGAGAGGCCATCGTCACCAGCGGGCTGGGCGGCGACGCCCACGGTGCGTTCTCGGATTCGCTAGAGAAGCTCGAGAAGCGCGTCCGTCGCTACAAGCGTCGGCTCAAGAACCATCACGCTGGCCCGCGCGGCCTGTCGCCCGAGAAGTCGGAGAACGCGGCCCGCGACGTGGCGCGAAGCATCGTCCTGCGCAGCCCCGATGAGGTCGAGGACGCGGACTTCGGCGATGCGGGCGCGCCCGGCGAACCCCCGCCCGTCGGCATGGTCATCGCCGAGACCGAGGCGGAGATCCGCACGATCACGGTCGGACGCGCCGTGCTCGAACTGGACATGACCGGCTATCCGGTCGTCCTGTTCCGCAATGCGGCCCACGGCGGCATTTCGGTGGTCTACCGCCGGCCCGACGGAAACGTGGGCTGGATCGATCCGGAGCGGACGTCGAAATCGGTCAACGGACACGGTTCGGTAAACGGTAAGAGCGTATAGTCTTCCCCAATAGAGGCGGGTGGTCTAAACGGCCCCCGCCCGTTCGGGATGTATGGGCAGAGTCGGGAACTCCTCATGGACATCGGTGATTTGCTGGCGGACGGCGGCGTCGTCCTGCGCAGCGGCGCATCGTCGAAGCGCCAGGCCCTGCATACGGTGGCCGAGGCCGCCGCCCAGGCGCTGGGCTTGCCGGAAAATCGCGTGATGGAAGCGCTGCTGGAGCGCGAGGCCCTCGGCTCCACCGGCCTCGGCTCGGGCGTCGCCGTGCCGCATGCCCGACTTGAGGGCGTCGGGCGGGTCACGGCGGTGTTCGTGCGCCTGGATACGCCGGTGGCCTATGGCGCGGTCGACGATCGCCCCGTTGATCTGCTGTTCGCCCTGTTCGCTCCGCCCCGGGACGGCGCCGAGCATCTGCGGGCGCTGGCCGCGATCTCGCGCGCCCTGCGTTCGCCGGAGATGCGCGAGCAGCTGCGGCAGGCCCGCACCACCGACGCCATCCGCGCTCTTTTCGTCAAGGACCAGGCCCCGGCCACGGCGGCCTGAGGGCCGTCAGTGGACGGACACGGGCTCCAGCTCGTGGGCCACGGCCGCGGCGAAGGCGGTTTCACGATCCATCATCACCGCCAGCCGCTCGCCGTCGGCGGCGTGCACGGCGAAAAGCGTCGCCTCGGGGTCGATCTTCAGCCCCTTCGACTCTTCCGGCACGACATCGGCCAGAACGTCGGAGGCGCGGATTTCCCGCACATAGACAAGGTCGGGCGCGCCCAGGCCTTCAAAATCCTTCTTGGTCATCTTCATGGGCGTCATCAAGACCGCCTCCTTACGCTGAACTAACGCCCGTCGAGGGCTTATGGGTCCGGCCCCGAAAGCGGCGACCGGAAAACGCGGCTTTCAGCCCGTGGTGATGGGGATGCGCCGCACCGTCGGCAGGTCTTCCGGGCGCCGCATGTCGACATGCAGGAGGCCATGCTCCAGTCGCGCCTCCTCCACCTCCAGCCCGTCGGCCAGCACGAAGCTGCGGACGAAGCCGCGGCCCGCGATGCCGCGATGCAGAAACGCCTGGTCGGCCTTGTCGGACGGTTCGCGCTTGCCGGCGATGGTCAGCTGGCGGCCTTCGAGGGTCACGGCCAGATCCTCGGGGCCGAAGCCGGCGACCGCCAGGGTGATCCGCACGGCGTGCTCGCCCCGCTGTTCGACATTGTAGGGCGGATAGCTGTCCGCGGCGGCGCGGGCGGCCCGGTCGATCATCGCCCGGGTGTGGTCGAAGCCCAGCAGGAAGGGGCTGTCGAACAATATGGTTCGCGTCGTCATCGTTTCATGCCCCCGAAGCAGGCCTTGCGCCGTCTGCGCCCCCCGTCATCGGCGAGGCGTCGGCGTATCGTGCAGATGGGGCAGGATGGACCCGAGATCAACCGGGAGCCGGATGGGACGAAGGCCCCGCGGTTTCCCGCGGGGCCTTCGATGGTGGAGCTTAGCGGAGTCGAACCGCTGACCTCTTGCATGCCATGCAAGCGCTCTACCAGCTGAGCTAAAGCCCCGAACCTTTCGGTCGGCTACGGTATCCAGATGGGGCCGGATCGTCCGGAGATCAACAGGACCCCGGAAAGGACGAAGGCCCCGCGGTTTCCCGCAGGGCCTTCGATGGTGGAGCTTAGCGGAGTCGAACCGCTGACCTCTTGCATGCCATGCAAGCGCTCTACCAGCTGAGCTAAAGCCCCGAACCTTTCGGTCGGATCGCGTGGGGGCCGGGAGGCCCTGCTGCGAGGCGGCGGAACCTATGTCAGGGCCTGATCGCGATCAACCCCGGTCCAGCCATTTATTTTCGTCTCCGCCGGACGTGTGAAAAGTCGTCCGGCGGAGGTCCGAAAAAAGCCTATTCGTCGTCCTTGGGCGTCTTGATCTCGTCCTCGAACGCGTCGTCGTCCTCGTCCTCGATGAACGGGACCGAATCGTCGTCATCGTCATCGGCCAGGACGTCGTCGTCCTCGGTCGCCTCGCCCATGCCGGGCTCCTCGGTCGGGTCGACGGGGGCGTCGTCGTCGTCGTCGGGCGTCAGGATGGGCTCGTGGCCCTCCTGATCGATCTCGGGCGTCGCGACGGCTTCTTCTTCCTCGTCCTCGTCGCCGTCGACCTTCTTGTCCTTGACCTGATCCTCGTCGGCCTCGTCGGCGGGATAGCCGGCCGGACGGCCACGGCGGTTGCGCAGCTTCAGCGCCTCCTCCGGATCGAAATCGGTCGCGCATTTGGGGCAATGAGCCGGGCGGCGGCCCAGGTCATAGAATTTGGCCTGGCAGTTCGGGCAGACCTGCTTCTGNGGGAAGAGTTCTGATGACCGCCACCCTGACGCTGCCGTCGGTCCTCGACATTCAGGCGGTCCTTGACCTGATCTTCATCAGCGTCGTCGGCAGGATAGCCGGCCGGACGGCCGCGGCGGTTGCGCAGCTTCAGCGCTTCCTCCGGATCGAAATCGGTCGCGCATTTGGGGCAATGAGCCGGGCGGCGGCCCAGGTCATAGAATTTGGCCTGGCAGTTCGGGCAGACCTGCTTCTGGCCCAGTTCGGGTTTGGCCACGGTTGAAGACCTTTGGCGGGAGTGGGGAAATGGGGCGGCTCCCTTGCCACCCCCTGACGCCGCTGTCAAAAACCATCTCCGCGCNGGCGAGGGCGCAGATCAGCATGGTGAGCTTGCGCGGCCTGGCAGTTCGGGCAGACCTGCTTCTGGCCCAGTTCGGGTTTGGCCACGGTTGAAGACCTTTGGCGGGAGTGGGGAAATGGGGCGGCTCCCTTGCCACCCCCTGACGCCGCTGTCAAAAACCATCTCCGCGCGCCCGCGCCCGCTGACCCTCCCGGAGACCGCAGGGTGTCGACCCCAGGCTATCTGACCGCCCGCCGCAGCGCTTCGCTGAACGGCCTCGTGCGCGCTCCCGGCGACAAGTCCATGTCGCACCGCGTCCTGATTCTGGGAGCGATGGCCACGGGTGTGACCGAGATCGAGGGGTTGCTGGAAGGCGACGACGTGCTGGCGACCGCGCGGGCGGTGGAAGCCTTCGGAGCGACCGTGGAGCGGCTGGGCGAAGGCCGCTGGCGGGTGACTGGGCAGGGCGGATTCAAACAGCCGGCCGGCGTTATCGACTGCGGCAACGCCGGCACAGGCGTACGGCTGCTGATGGGCGCGGCGGCGGGCTATCCGATCGCCGTGACCTTCGACGGCGACGCCAGCCTGCGCAAACGTCCGATGAAGCGGGTGACCGGGCCGTTGGCGGAAATGGGCGCGCGTTTCGGCTGGAGGGCGGAACCGGATCGCCTGCCCGTCGAGATTCAGGGCGGGGATCTGGCCGCGATCGATTTTGTTCAGCCGGTGGCGTCAGCGCAGGTGAAGTCGGCCATCCTGCTGGCCGGGCTGAACGCGAACGGCGTGATCACGGTGGCCGAGCCCGAACCGAGCCGCGACCACACCGAACGGATGCTGCGCGCCTTCGGGGTCGAGGTCGGGGTGCTGCCGATGGAACAGGGCTGGCGCGTCAGTCTGAAGGGCGGGCAGGCGTTGACGGGAACCACCGTCGCCGTGCCCGGCGATCCATCCTCGGCGGCTTTCCCGCTGGCGGCGGGGCTGATCGTTCCGGGCTCGGAGGTGACCGTCGAAGGCGTCATGCTCAATCCGCTGCGCACCGGCCTGTTCGAGACATGGCGCGAGATGGGGGCCGATCTGACGGTCTCGAACCGCCGCATGGCCGGCGGGGAAGAGGTGGGCGACGTGACGGCGCGGCATTCGGCCCTGACCGGCGTGGTCGTGCCGCCGGAACGAGCCGCCTCGATGATCGACGAATATCCGATCCTTGCCGCCACCGCCGCCTTCGCGGCGGGCTCCACCGTCATGCGCGGCATCGGCGAGATGCGGGTCAAGGAAAGCGACCGCATCGCCCTGATGGCGGCGGGCCTGAAGGCTTGCGGCGTCGCGGTGGAAGAGGAACCTGAAGGCTTCACCGTCGCCGGCGGCCCGGTTCGGGGCGGCGCGACCATCACCACCCACGGCGATCACCGCATCGCCATGAGCCATCTGGTGCTGGGCCTGGCGGCCGACGAGGCGGTCGCTGTCGACGAACCGGGCATGATCGCGACGAGCTTTCCGGGATTTGTCGAGTTGATGCGAGGCCTCGGGGCCGATATCGCAGCGTCTGAATGAACCGATTTCTGATTATCGCCGTCGACGGCCCCGCCGCCTCGGGCAAGGGCACGATCGCCGCCCGGCTGGCGCGGACCTATGGCCTGCCGCATCTCGACACGGGTCTGCTGTACCGGGCCGTGGGGCTGGGCGTGCTGGACGCGGGGCGATCTCTGGCGGACGCCGCCGCCGCCGAGGCGATAGCGCGGGCGCTGGACGCCAGCCACCTGATCGACACCGACCGGCTGACCGACCGGGGAGCCGGCGAAGCCGCCAGCAGGGTCGCCGGCTATCCAGGCGTGCGTGCGGCCCTGTTGGCCTTCCAGAAAGCGTTCGCCGCCCGGCCCGGCGGAGCGGTGCTCGACGGACGCGACATCGGCACCGTCATTGCGCCGGACGCCCAGGCCAAGCTGTTCGTGACCGCGGCCCCGGAAGTTCGGGCGATGCGCCGCTGGAAGCAGTTGACGGGCCGGGGCGACGCCATCGCCTATGAAGACATGCTGGCCGACATCGTGCGGCGCGACGAGCGTGATGCGGGCCGGGGCGCTGCCCCTATGATCCAGGCTGATGACGCCGTCTTGCTGGACACGACCGAAATGGATATAGAGACCGCCTTCGATGCGGCCCGCCGTATCGTCGAGGCGGCGCGTGTCCGGAACGGCCTTTAGGGGCCCAAAGGCAAATCCAGCGCGTCATCCTCGGCTTCCGCGGGCGTTCTGGTTCATTCGCCTCGCGTCCTGACGACCTGATKACCCCTTTCACACTCACCTCGCGCGGGGCCGTTCGGTCGCGCGCCACAGCCGTTAGAAACCTCAACACTGCATGACTGACACCCAAAGCTTCTCCCCCTCGCGTGACGACTTCGCCGCGCTGCTNCACACTCACCTCGCGCGGGGCCGTTCGGTCGCGCGCCACAGCCGTTAGAAACCTCAACACTGCATGACTGACACCCAAAGCTTCTCYCCCTCGCGTGACGACTTCGCCGCGCTGCTCGACGAAACCCTTCAGGGCCGCGACCTCGGCGAAGGCCAGGTCGTCCACGGCCGCGTCGTCGGCATCGAAAAGGACATCCTGATCATCGACGTCGGTCTGAAGACCGAAGGCCGCATCCCGGCCCGCGAGTTCGGCATCGGCGAAGGCGCCGTCATTCCGAAGCTCGGCGACAAYGTCGAAGTCTAYCTCGAGCGCGTCGAGAACGCCCTGGGTGAAGCCGTCATCAGCCGCGACAAGGCTCGCCGCGAAGAAGCCTGGACCCGTCTGGA
>NZ_LMFL01000038.1:0-23911 GCF_001426805.1 Brevundimonas sp. Root1423 | reverse complement strand
GGCCATGCGATGCCCGCCCCGAAGCGCTCGGAAGCCGCGATCACGCGGAGCGAAGGCGGCGACGCCGAAAACACATCCGGTCCCCGTAACGCGAAAGCAGGGGGCCACATTCCGGTTCCGGGCTAGCCGCCCGCGCTCCGCGACCTCCCCAACCGCTTCTCCGGAAGCGGCGATGACGCACGCCTGCTTCTCCCTCCCCTTCATGGGGAGGAGGAAGAGTCGGCGGAGCCGATCCGACGACGATGTCGGCGCGAAGCGACGACAGGGTGGGGTGCGTCTGCAATTCCCCACCCGGTCGCTACGCGACCACCCTCCCCATGAAGGGGAGGGAGAGCATCCAGCCTTCTCCCTTGCCGCCAGACACATTACAGACCCCCCATGACCGCCCCCTCCCCCTCGCTTGATCAACGCAAGGCCGAGACCCGCGCCTGGTTCGAGACACTGCGCGATCGCGTCCACGCCGCCTTCGAGGCGCTGGAGGACGCGGCGCCCGCCGACCTGTTTCCCGGCGAACCCGGCCGCTTCGTGCGCACGCCCTGGGACCGGCCCGAGGGCGGCGGCGGCGTCATGGGCATGATGCACGGCCGGCTGTTCGAAAAGGTCGGGGTCCATGTCTCGACCGTGCACGGGACCTTCCCGGCCGACTATGCGAAGTCGGTGCCCGGCGCCGCGGAGGATCCGCGCTTCTTCGCCACCGGCGTCAGCCTGATCGCCCATCCCGTCAGCCCGCGCGTGCCGGCGGTGCATATGAACACCCGCTTCATCGCCACGACCCGCAGCTGGTTCGGCGGAGGGGGCGATCTGACCCCGGTCCTGAACGTCGACCGCCGCCCGGACGCGCCCGACACCCTCGCCTTCCACGCGGCGATGAAGGCCGCCTGCGACGCCCACGATCCGGCCAGAGACGGTTCATGGCACGCCCGCTTCAAGGCGTGGTGCGACGAATATTTCTGGCTGCCCCACCGCAACGAGCCCCGCGGCACCGGCGGGATCTTCTACGACCACCACGACAGCGGCGACTACCACAGGGATTTCGCCTTCACCCGTGACGTCGGGACCCGGTTCCTCGAGGCCTATTCCGGCATCGTCGCCGGCCGGATGGCCGAGCCCTGGACCGCCGGGGAGCGCGACGAACAGCTGGTCCGGCGCGGCCGCTATGTCGAGTTCAACCTGCTCTACGACCGCGGCACCATGTTCGGGCTCAAGACCGGCGGCAACGTCGAGTCGATCCTCAGTTCGATGCCGCCTGTGGTGAAATGGCCCTGACGATCAGGCCGCCTCGCGGCGCGCCTCGCCATCGAGCGCGGAGGCGATGGCCTCGAACAGGCTGACCAGGGTCACCGGCTTGGTCAGGTGGCCGTCCGCTCCCGCCACGCGGCCGGACGCCACATGTTCGGCCATGGCGTTGGCGGTCAGCATCACGATCGGCGTCCGCCCCAGGCCCTGCTCCGCCTCCATGGCGCGGATTTCCCGCGTCGCCGTCAGCCCGTCCATGACCGGCATCTGCATGTCCATCAGGACCAGATCGAACCCGCCGCCCGCAAGGGCCTCGACCGCCTGCTGCCCGTTTTCGACCGACACCAGTTCCATGGCGGTGGCCGCCAGCATGATCTCGACGACCTTGCGGTTGGCCGGGTGATCGTCCGCCAGCAGAATGCGCAGGGGCGCCGTTGTGATGTCCGTCACCGTCAACGGCTCCGCCTCGCTCGCACCCCTGACGGCGCGCGGCATCGGAATGTCGAACCAGAAGGTCGAACCCTCGCCCGGCGCGCTGTCGCAATCCAGCGCCCCGCCGCCCATCAGCTCGACCAGGGCGTTTGAGATGGTCAGGCCCAGGCCCGTGCCGCCGTACCGTCGTGTGATCGAGCCGTCCGCCTGCTGGAACCGGCGGAAGATGCGGCCCTTCTGGTCGGGCTCGAACCCGACGCCGGTGTCCGTGACACGGAAGGCCGCCCGGCCGCCGTCCATGGCCGCCACCGAAATCCGCACCGATCCCTTCGAGGTGAATTTCAGCGCATTGCTGACCAGGTTCGTCAGCACCTGCCTCAGCCGCACCGCGTCGCCTTCGACCAGACCCGCAAGGGCCGGATCGAACTCGACCTCGAGCGCGACGCCCTGATCCTCGGCCTTGACCCGCCACAGGGCGGCGACGTCATGGACCGACTGCTCGAGATCGAACGGGGCCCGCTCGAAGGTCAGCTGCCCGGACTCGATCTTGGCGCTGTCGAGGATGTCGGACAGCAGCCGCTCCAGGGTCGCGCCGGACGAGCGGATCAATTCGACCATTTCGTGCTCCTGCGGGTGCAGGTCGCGGCGCGCCAGGGAGTCCGCCATCGACACCACGCCGTTCAGGGGCGTCCGGATTTCGTGGCTCATATTGGCGAGGAATTCGCTCTTGGCCAGATTGGCTCCCTCCGCCCGGCGCTGGGCCAGCCGCAGCCGCTCGGCCTGCCGGGATTGCCACGCCAGGGTCGCGGCCGCGAACAGCAGGAAGATCACGGCGATGCCGATGATGGCCCGCTGCAGGCCGGTGTTGGACCGCGCCGTCTCCAGCTGCCGCCGGCGCTCGGCCAGCTGCTGCTGCATGTCGCCGGTCACCTGATGGATGCCTGCGCTGTAGCTGCGGGCCGCCGCGGTCTCGCTGGCGACCATATGCGCCCTGAGGAGGTGGAAGGCCTGCTCGGGACGGCCTTCGGCGAACAGCACCTCGGCCTCCGCGTGATCGACCTCCGGCTGGACGCCCGTCTCGCGTTCGAGGCGGCGCAGCGCGTTCACGTCGCGACGGGCGCCGGCGACCTGCCCGGTGCGGGCCCGGGCGATGGCGCGCAGCGGCAGGGCCTCGGCGGACAGGAACGCCGCCTCGCCGAGACTTTCCCCATAGGGCGCCAGACAGGCCAGGACCGCGCGCGGTTCGCCGCGGGCGTGGGCGACCGTCGCGCACAGGCTGGCGTCATAGACGGACAGGGTCGTCAGCCCCGCCCGCCGGGCCAGCCGGTGGTGGGCCGCGAAATAACGGGCGGCGCGGTGTCCGTCGCCCACCCTCGCCGCCATCATGGCCAGGTTGTAGAGGCTGTCGAAGTCGGGGCGGGGGTAGGCCGGGTTGGAATAGTCGATCTCGAATTTCCGGAAGGCGGCGGCCGCGCCCGTGACGTCGTTCAGCTCTTTCAGGCCCATGCCCGTGACCTCCCAGATCCCGGCCTGGGCGGTAGCGGCGAAGGCGTCCTTTTCCGGAATGTCGGCCTGGGCTTCGCCCAGCAGTTCCAGCCCTTCGCCGATCCGGCCTTCGTCGATCAGGGCGAGGGCGTTGAGGCGGGCCGCATGGGCCCGGACGAACCAGTCGCGTCCCTCGCGCGCCATCCTTTGCATCTCGACGACGACGCCGGCATCTCCCCTGTCATAACGGATCGCCAGGACGTTCAGGGCGGCGATGTCGACGTACCGGTCGTCCCCCCGTCGCCGCGCCGCCGCGGCCAGTCTACCGTTCCACAGGGTCGCCTTTTCGAAGTCGCCCTGGTTCAGGATGGTCCAGGTGACGTGATAGAGCCGGTTCAGGCCTTCCCGGTCGGTCCGGCGCATCGCCGCCACGCCAAAGCGGTCGAGGGCGGCGAAATCGGTCGATCCGGCCCGGGCCTCGACGAACCGCGCCAGTCGCAGGGCGTCGTCCGGAGCCTCCCGGGTCGTGGCCGCGGCGGCTTGGGCCATGACGGCCGGCGCGCCGCCGAGAACGACAGCGGCGGCCAGAAGCGCGACGGCGACACGAACAGGGAACATTGGAGGTCCGACAGTGTCACCCTTCCTCGCACGGCATGTGTTGAGCAAGCTTTAGCGAACGACGGTCCTTCCCCGACCGGGCGCGCCGGCGGACGATTCGCCGCGCCGGCCGCGGGCCAACCCGCTGTGGGAGACTCGCCGCACGCGATCCGCTAGACGCCCGCCATGGCCGACCCGGAACCCGTAGTCCTGATCAACGTCTATCGCTGCGATCCCTCGAAATTGGATCTGCTGATGGATCTGCTGGCCGTCATGGTCCGGGCCCAGCGCCAGGCCGACGGCTTTCTGTCGGCCACCCTCCACCGGGGCCTGAACGGCAAGGTCGCGGCGGTGCACGCCGTCTGGCGGACGCGCGAGGACTGGAAGGCCATGACCCGCCTGCCGGCGGTCAATGCCGCCATGGAGCCGATCATGGCCATCGCGACGTTCGAACCCCACCTCTACGAGGCGGGCGAAGTCTTCGTCTAACCGGCCTGGGTGAACCAGACCTCGGCCTTGGCGCCCGCCTCGCCAAGGGTTTCCGCGACCCAGCCGCAGATTTCCCGCGCCGCCGCCTCGGCTCCCGCGGGAGGATTCAGGATCACCACCGCACAGCCGTTCATCCGCATCGGGTCGGTCAGCGGGCGCAGGCGCGCCTCGGCCACCAGCACGCGCTGGGCGCCCGCCTGGTCCAGACGGCGCAGGAAGCCGTCGAAGGTTTCCAGATCCTTCAGCGGCGTCCAGATCGCCACCGTGGCGCGGGCGTCGGCGCGGACGATGGCGGCGCCGGTGTCGGCCGCGCGAAGATAGTCGTCGGGCTTCTCGAACGGCGGATCGATGAGAACCAACGGGCCCGTCGCCTCGGCCGCCCAGGCCCGCGCCTGGTCATAGCCGTCTCCGCCCTCGGCCGCGGCCTCCGGATACGGCGCCAGCGCCTCGGTCAGCAGGTCCAGCACCGGCGGGTTCAGCTCGAAGCCGACATAGCGGTCGTCATCCCGCAGCGTCTGCGCCACCAGCAGGGGCGAGCCGGGATAGAGGGCCGCCCCGCCGCGCGGGTTCAGCCGGGTCACGGCGGCGGCCAGCGCCTCGATCAGGGGCGGCCGCCTCTCCGCCGCCATCAGCCGCGCGACCCCGGCCTCGGCCTCCTTCGACCGCGTCCCGTCTCCGGCCAGATCGTAGACACCGGCGCCGGCATGGGTGTCGATAACCGTCAGGGGGCCGTCGGCCCCGCGCCGTTCGAGCAACCACAGAAGCAGGGCGTGCTTGACCAGGTCGGCGAAATTTCCGGCGTGAAAGCTGTGGCGATAGTTCATGGGGCTTCCGTCGTCCGCCGGGCCGCCGCGGTCAAGAGCGGACGGGAACCCTCCGCCTCCGCCCGTCGTTCGGCGACGCGAACCGGAGTGCAAAGTGATCGATCCTCCCGCCCCGTCCGACCGCCGGCACGCCCGCCCCGGGGCGGCTGGAGCGTGACCGCCGCCGATCCCGCGACCGAGATTCCGCGCGGCCTGACCTGGAGCAGCGATGAACAACCCGGCATCCGGCGCACCGCCTCGGGCAAGGGGTTCAGCTATCGTGACGCCAGCGGCGCGGTGATCCGCGACGAGCCGACGCTCGCGCGACTTCGCGCGCTGGCCATTCCCCCGGCCTGGACCGACGTCTGGATCTGCCCCCGCGCCTCGGGCCACATCCAGGCCACCGGTCGCGACGCGAAGGGCCGCAAACAGTACCGCTATCATGACGGCTGGAGCAGTCATGCGTCGGAGACCAAGTTCGAGCGCCTGCCGGCCTTCGCCAGGAAGCTGCCGCGGTTGCGTCAACGGGTCGAGGCCGATCTCAACCGGCGCGGCGTATCGCGGGACAAGGTGCTGGCCACCGCCGTCCGGCTTCTCGAGATCACCCTGATCCGGGTGGGCAACGCCCAGTACGCAAGGCAGAATCGCTCCTACGGCCTGACCACGCTGAACAAGCGGCATCTCGACGTCGACGGAACCGCCCTGACCTTCACTTTCAAGGGCAAGAGCGGCGTGGAGCATGAGGTGAGGGTGAAGGACCGTCGCCTTGCCACCGTGGTGCGCTCCCTGCGCGAGCTGCCGGGCCAGCAGCTGTTCAAATACCGGGGCGCCGACGGCCAGCTGTGCGCCCTCACCTCGGACGATGTGAACGCCTATATCCGCGAGGCCATGGGCGACCAGTTCTCGGCCAAGGACTTCCGCACCTGGGCCGGCACGGTCTCGGCCGCCCGGGCCCTGCGCGAGATGGAGCCGCCCGCCTCTGCGACCGAGGCGAAGCGCCAGATCACCGTCTGCGTCAAGGCGGTGGCCGGTCTGCTGGGCAATACGCCGACGGTGTGCCGGTCATCGTATGTGCATCCGAAGGTGTTCGAGCTGTTCGAAAGCGGCCACCTGGCGGGCGTCCTGCCCGGGCCGGATACGGCGGCGTTCGAGAAGGCCCTCATCAGGACATTGACGTGACGACGTTTTAACTAGGATTCCGGGAAAACGACGGTTTACGAAACCCTCTTTGTCGGAGGGATCCAATCAATGTCGGTTTCGAATAATTTTCTGCGCCTCGGCGTCCTCGCCGTCCTGGTCGGCGTGAGCCTTGGCATCTGGATGGGCGCGAACGAGAATTTCACGCTGCGCCCCGTCCATGCCCACATCAATCTGATCGGCTGGGCGTCGATGATGCTGTTCGGCCTCGTCTACCGCGTCATCCCCGAAGCCGCCAAAGGCTGGATGCCCGTGGCTCATCTCGTTCTGGCGGCCGTGGGCTTCCTGATCATGATGCCAAGCCTGTCGCTCATGCTGATGGGCAACACGGCTCTGGTCCCCTTCCTGGTCGTCTCCGAGGTGATGGTGTTCGTCAGCCTGCTGCTGTTCGCGGTCATCGTCTTCCGGGCCACGGGCGGCAAGTCGGCGACGATGACTGCCTAGGCGGTCATCCAGTAGCCTCGGCTGCGGACGCTGACCGGCGCCCGCGTCATCTCGACCCGCGACAGGATCGCCGCCTTGAAGGCGTCCGCCTCGTCGTCGCCGACCAGCAGCCGCAGCGACCGGATGATCCGCGTGATCCGCAGATGGTTGTGGTCGTTCGGCATCAGCCAGTCGTGGGTGGCGCGATAGAAGGCGTCCATCCGGTCCGTCGCGGCGGCGAGAGCGATCTGGGCCATGCCCGAGTCCCGGATGGCCTCGACCTCCGCGTCCGTCAGGACCGGGGCGTCGGGCACGGCGCGAGACGGCTCGCGCAAGGGGAACAGCCACTGGATGTAGTCGTGGGACTGCTCCAGTGCGCTGTTGTCCATGGCCAGGATGTCGAACAGGGTGCGTCCCCGCGCATCGGGACCTTCGCCTTCGAGAAAGGCGGTTATGGCGCCGGGCGCGGACATGGGTTCGCCCTAGGCCGCCTTGTCCCAGTTGAGCACGACCTTGCCGGACTGGCCGGACCGCATGGCCTCGAAGCCCTCCTCGAAGCGCTCGTAGCCCATCTGGTGGGTGATCAGCGGGGTCAGGTCGAGGCCGGCCTTGAGCAGGCCCAGCATCTTGCGCCAGGTGGTAAACATCTCGCGGCCGTAGACGCCCTTGATGGTCAGGGCCTTGAGGATGATCGCGCCCCAGTCGGTTTCCATCGGCTTCGACGGGATGCCCAGCATGGCCATGCCGCCGCCCATGATCAGGGTGTCGACGCACTGTTTGAAGGCAATCGGCGAGCCCGACATCTCAAGCGCCACGTCGAAGCCGACCTTGAGGCCGAGCTCGTGCATGACGTCCTTCAGATCCTCCCGCGTCGTGTTCACGGTGCGCACGCCCGGCGCGACCTTCTGGGCCAGCTCGAGGCGGAAGTCGTTGATGTCGGTCAGGACCACGGTGCGGGCGCCCGCGTGGCGGGCGACGGCCGCAGCCATCATGCCGATGGGTCCGGCGCCGGTGACCAGCACATCCTCGCCAAGCAGGTCGAACTGCTGCGCCGTGTGCACCGCGTTGCCGAACGGGTCGAGGATCGCGCCGATCTCCCACGGCACCTCGTCGGGCAGTTCAATCACGTTGAAGGCCGGGGCGACGACGAATTCGGCGAAGGCGCCCTGGCGGTTGACACCGATGCCGCGGGTGTCGGGATCGAGGTGGAAATGGCCGGCGCGGGCCGCTTCCGAGTTCAGGTCGATGACGTGGCCCTCGGCCGAAACCCGCTGCCCGACCTTGAGGCGGCGATCGACGTCCTTGCCGATGGCGACGATCTCGCCCGAGAATTCGTGACCGGTGATCATAGGCACCGGGACGTTCTTCTGGCTCCACTCGTCCCAGTTCCAGATGTGGATGTCGGTGCCGCAGACGGCGGTGCGCTTGACGCGGATCAGCACGTCCTCCGGCCCGGCCACGGGGACCGGCGCGTCGATCAGTTCGAGGCCGACTTCGGGCCGGGTCTTGGCCAGAGCCTTCATGGTGTCGGTCATCAGATAACTCCCAATTCGCGTCCGGCCGTCGTGAACGCCGCGACCGTTTGATCAATCTGTTCGAAGGTGTGGGCCGCCGACATCTGGGTGCGGATGCGGGCCTGGCCGCGCGGCACCACCGGGAAGCTGAAGCCGATGACGTAAACGCCCAGCTCGAGCGCCCGGGCGGCGAAGTCCTGGGCCAGTTTCGCGTCGCCCAGCATGACCGGGATGATCGGATGCTCGCCCGGCAGCAGGGTGAAGCCGGCCTCCGTCATGGCGGCGCGATAGCGGACGGCGTTGGCGAACAGCTGTTTGCGCAGGCCGTCGCCCTCGTCGCCGCCGGCGATGCGGATGGCCTCGAGGCTGGAGCCGCAGACGGCCGGGGCCAGGGCGTTGGAGAAGAGGTAGGGCCGGGCCCGCTGCTTCAGCAGGGCCACGACCTCGGACGTCGCACAGATGAAGCCGCCCATGGCCCCGCCCAGCGCCTTGCCGAAGGTGCCGGTCAGGAAGTCGATCTCGACCCCGTGATGGGCGTATGAGCCGCGGCCCTGGGGGCCGAGGAAGCCGGTCGCATGGCAGTCGTCGACCATGATCAGGGCGTCGTATTTGTCGGCCAGCGCCCGGATGTCCTTCAGCTTGGCGATATAGCCGTCCATCGAGAAGGCGCCGTCGGTGGCGATGACGATCTCGCGCGCGCCATCGGCCCGGGCCTGTTTCAGCTGGGTCTCCAGGTCGTCCATGTCCGAGTTGGCGAAGCGATACCGCTTGGCCTTGCACAGCCGGACGCCGTCGATGATCGAGGCATGGTTCAGACTGTCGGAGACGATGGCGTCCTCGGCCCCGAACAGGGGCTCGAAGATGCCGCCGTTGGCGTCGAAGGCGGCGGCGAACAGGATCGTGTCCTCAAAGCCCAGATAGTCGGCGATCGATCGCTCGAGTTCCTTGTGGATCTCCAGGGTGCCGCAGATGAAGCGCACCGAAGCGGTGCCGGCCCCCCATTTCTGCTGCGCCGCGATCCCGGCCTGGGTCACCCGTTCGTCGCCGGCGAGGCCGAGATAGTTGTTGGCGCAGAAATTCAGCACGTCGCGGCCGCCGACCCTGATCACCGGGCCCTGACGGGAGGCGATGACCCGCTCCGGCTTGGTCAGCCCCTGGGCGTCGATGTCGGCGAGTTCCGCGCGGACGCGGTCATGGAAGGTTGCTGTCATGGGCGCTCCGCTAGGCCATTTTTCGTGCGGTTTGAACCCCCGCCGGACGCGCGCCTCAACCTCCGGGGACCGGGGCCGGCTCGGCCGCAGCCCGGAACGGGCTGACCTGGATGCGGCCGCCGCATGGCGTGAAGGTCTGGGCCAGGGTCGTGGGCGAGGTGTCGCCCGGGGCGAGGGCGCGGATGCGCGCGGCGGTCGGACAGGCCGTCTCGCCCTGTCCCTCGTTCGGGACGACGGTCCAGGCGAGGTCGAAGAAGGCCTTGGCCTGCGGCTGGACTGTAACCGGCGCCGGCGCCTGTCCGGAGCGCAGGTAGCTGCCCGGGTTCTGTTCGGATCGGACGGTTGTCAGGCTGCGCCCGCGCGCATCCTGCAGCGTCACGGTCGGATAGCCGGTCAGGCTGCAGACCTGGGCGCTGACGTTCTGCACGCCGACGATCGTGACCCGATGGCCCATGCCGGCGTCGCCGCTGTCGGCCGAAAGCTTCAACTGAGGTCCCTTGCACGGCGTGGCTGCGGGCGGCAGCGGTCCTCCCGGCAAGGCGTCGGGCGTCGGGACCGGGCCGGGCGCGATCGGAGCCGACGCGGGCCGGCTGCACCGCTCCAGCACCGCGACGCCGACGTCCTGATTGGGGCCGAGGCGGCTGAGGCTGGCGCTTTCCTGACCCGCCGCCGTCACGGTCTGCCATTCCATGCCCGAGCCGGTGAAGCGCGCGCCCGAGGGGGCCTGAACGGCACGCAGGACGTAGGTTCGGCTCCTGTAGGTCAGCTGGGCGGTCGCGGCGTCGGGATAGGCGACGGTGACCGACTGACCGCTTTCACAGGCGTAGCTGACCGCCGGGGCCATGGGTCCCGCCGGCGCCGGGCTCGGCTCGACCGGCGCCGTCGGCGGCGCTTCGGCCTCCCGGGTGCAGCCCGCGGCGGCGGTCAGGGCCAGGGTCGAGACGATCGTGCAGACAGTGCGAGGGCGCATGGAAGCTCCACGGTTGGGTCTGAAGTTCAACGTCAGCCAAGGCCAAAGGCTCCGCTTGCGCAAGCGCCGGGACCGACCCGTCAGGCTGTCAGCAGCCGGGGCAGTTTGAAGGCGACGGTTTCCCGTTCGCCGGCGTCCTCAACGACTTCGGCGTCGAACCGGGCGCACACCGCCTCGATGAGCTCCTCGATCAGACGCTCCGGGGCCGAAGCTCCGGCGGTGATGCCGAGGGTCGAGACGCCTTCCAGCCAGGACCAGTCAACCTGCGCCGCGTCATCGACCAGACGGGCGTCGCGGGCTCCCGCGCGCAAGGCCACTTCGACCAGGCGCACCGAGTTGGACGAGTTGGCGGACCCGATCACCAGCACCAGATCGCAGCCCGCGCCCAGCCGCTTGACCGCCTCCTGGCGGTTGGTTGTGGCGTAGCAGATGTCTTCCTTGTGCGGGTCCGGCAGTTCGGGGAAACGGCGCTTCAGCACCGACAGGATTTCGCTGGTGTCGTCGACCGACAGGGTCGTCTGGGTGGCGTAGGCCAGGGGCGCGTCGCCCGGACGCTGGAAGGCCTCGGCATCGGCGGTCGTCTCGACCAGACTGATGGCGTCGGCCGGAAGTTGTCCCATGGTGCCGACGACCTCGGGGTGGCCCGCGTGGCCGATCAGGATGATGTGCCGCCCGGCCGCGTGATGGCGCTCGGCCTCGACATGGACCTTGGAGACCAGGGGGCAGGTCGCGTCGAGATACAGCATCTCGCGGGCCCGCGCCGTGGCGGGCACCGACTTGGGCACGCCGTGGGCCGAGAACACCACCGGACGGTCGTCGGGACAGTCGTCCAGTTCCTTGACGAAGACGGCGCCCATGGCCTTGAGCCGCTCGACCACGTGGCGATTGTGCACGATCTCGTGCCGCACATAGACGGGGGCGCCATATTTCCCGATCGCCCGCTCGACGATCTGGATGGCCCGGTCGACGCCCGCACAGAAGCCGCGCGGCGTGGCCAGGCGCACGGTCAGGGCGCGCTTGCCGGTCGGGTGGATGGGGGCGTGAACGGTCATCGCCGGAACCTAGTCGTTCGAACCCCTTCCCGCCACCGTGGTTTCCGCGCGCGCGGGTTTGCCGCGCCTCGGTTTAGCCGCTATCAGCGGCGAGCGTGCCGCCGGCGTCGGGCTGTCGCCGCACCTCCTCGTTTCCGGAACACTTTCATGCGTCGCGTCCTCAAGGTTTCCCTGGCCTCGGCCCTCGCCGCCGCCGCGATCGCGGTCGTGACCGTCCCGACGGTCGCCAGCGCCCAGTACGGCTCCGGGCAGCAGCAGCAGGATCGCACCGGCCGCCAGCGTCCCGGCCAGGAACCGCAGGCCGGCGAGCAGGCCGACCCCAACACCCCGCGCCGCCCCCGCATCGCGCCCCTGCGCCGCAGCGCCGCCGCCGGCCCCTGCCCCTATGTTAAGGTGCTGTACGACGCCGCCCGCTATGTCGAACTGACCGGCGACCGGGTTGCGGCCGCCAACGTCGGCTTCACCGGCGAGATCGAGGGTCTGGTGTCGGACTGCGGCTACCAGGACGACCAGCCCATCACCGTGCAGACCCGCATCCTGTTCAACCTCGGTCGCGGGCCCCAGGCCCAGGGCGACGCCCGCACCTATCGCTACTGGATCGCGGTGACCGAACGGAACCGGGCGATCCTGGCCAAGGAATATTTCGACCTGCCCGTGAATTTCGACGGCGAACAAACGGCGACGGTCACCCAGGACCAGACCATCGTCATCCCGCGCGCCAGCGCCACCACCAGCGGCGACCATTTCGAAATCCTGGTCGGCTTCGACGTCACGCCGCAGATGGCCGAGTTCAACCGCTCGGGCAGCCGGTTCCGCGTCAATGCGGGCACGCCGGCCGCCACGCCTCCCCCGGCCCAGTAAATGACCGACCTCAGAACTGTCCTGGGCGAAGCGGTCGGGGCCGCCTTCGCCGCCGAAGGCGTGGACCCCTCGCTGGGACGCGTCACGACCTCGGATCGCCCCGACCTGGCGGATTTCCAGTCGAACGGGGCGCTGGCCGCCGCCAGGGCGCTGAAAGCCAATCCGCGCGAGCTTGCGGCCCGGGTCGCCGAGCGGCTGGCGGGTGATCCGCGCCTGTCCTCGGTCGAGGTGGCGGGACCAGGCTTCATCAATCTCAAACTGGCGGACTCCGCCCTGTCGGCCCGGGCCGCCGAAGTGGCCGCCGACGCCGGACATTCGGGCGCTTCAACGGTCGCCACGGCGCGCAAGGTCATCATCGACTTCGGCGGCCCGAACGTGGCCAAGCCGATGCACGTCGGCCATTTGCGCTCGTCGATCATCGGCGAGAGCCTGAAACGCATCTTCCGCTTCCGCGGCGACACGGTCTGGGGCGACGCCCATTTCGGCGACTGGGGCTTCCAGATGGGCCTGCTGATCGTCGCCGTCGGCGACGAGGGCAAGGCCGACGGCTTCCTCGCCGAGGGTGACGGTCCCTTCCCGGCGCAGAGCCCGGTCTCGCTGGAAGACCTCGAACGCCTCTATCCGGCCGCCGCGGCCATGGCCAAAGAAGACGCCGGCTTCCGCGACCGCGCCCGCAAGGCGACGGCGGAGCTGCAGGGCGGTCGCCCGGGCTACCGGGCGCTGTGGGCCCATTTCGTCGCCGTCAGCCGCACGGCGCTGGAGCGTGAGTTCGGCGCCCTGGGCGTGACCTTCGACCTGTGGAACGGCGAGAGCGACGCCGATCCCGTGATGGCCGAGATGATCGCCCACCTCGAGAAGACCGGCCTGCTGGTCGAGGACGACGGCGCCCGGGTGGTGCACGTGGCCAGGCCCGGAGAAACCCGCAAACGCAAGCTGGCCGACGGCTCCGTTATCGAGGCGCCCAGCCCGCCGCCGCTGCTGGTCATCTCGTCAGAGGGTTCGGCCATGTACGGCACGACCGACCTCGCCACGATCCTCGACCGACGCAAGGCCATCGACCCCGACCTGATTCTCTACGTCGTCGACGAGCGCCAGTCGGAGCATTTCGAACAGGTGTTCCGCGCGGCGTATCTCGCGGGTTACGCCGCCGAGGGTTCGCTGGACCACCTCGGCTTCGGCACCATGAACGGGCAGGACGGCAAGCCGTTCAAGACCCGCGCGGGCGGGGTGCTGAAGCTGCACGACCTGATCACCATGGCGGTGGAGAAGGCGCGCGACCGACTGCACGAGGCGCATCTGGGCGAAGATCTGACCGAGGCCGAGTTCGAGGCCACCGCCCACAAGGTGGCGGTCGCGGCGCTGAAATTCGCCGACCTGTCGAACAGCCGGACCACCAGCTACGTCTTCGACCTCGACCGCTTCATGAGCTTCGAGGGCAAGACCGGACCGTATCTTCTGTATCAGGCGGTGCGGATCAAATCCCTGCTGCGCAAGGCCGCCGAACAGGGCGCGACGCCCGGGCCCATCGTCATCGCCGAACCGGCCGAACGCGACCTGGCCCTGACGCTGGACGCCTTCTCGCAGGCGGTCGCCGAAGCCTATGAGAAGCGCATGCCCCACGTCGTGGCCGAGCATGCCTACCGGCTGGCGCAGTCGTTCTCCAAATTCTACGCCGCCTGCCCGGTGCTGATCGCGCCGGATGAGGCGACCCGAGGTTCGCGACTGGCGCTGTCGAAGGCCGCTCTGGACCAGCTGGAGACGGCCTTGCGCCTGTTGGGCATCGAGACGCCGGAGCGGATGTAGGCTAGACTGGCGGCTCGTTTCCGGAGCCGCCCATGTCGCTCGACGCCTATATCGCCGGCCTGCCGAAGGCGGAGCTTCATCTCCATATCGAAGGCAGCCTCGAGCCCGAGCTGATGTTCGAGCTGGCGCAGCGGAACGGCGTGACCATTCCGTTCGACAGCGTAGAGGCTGTGCGCGCCGCCTACGCCTTTTCCAACCTGCAGGACTTCCTCGACATCTACTACGCCGGGGCGAACGTGCTGCTGACGCGGCGCGACTTCGAGGATCTGGCGTTCGCCTATTTCGGGCGCGCGGCGGCGGACAACGTGCGGCACGCCGAGATTTTCTTCGACCCCCAGACCCATACCGACCGGGGCGTGCCCTTCGGGGTCGTCGTCGAGGGGTTGATCGCCGGCATGGACCGGGCCCGCGCCGAACTGGGCGTGACCTCGGGCCTGATTCTCAGTTTCCTGCGGCACCTGTCGGAGGAGGAAGCCTTCGCCACGCTCGAGGCGGCGAAGCCGTATCTGCGTCACTTCGTCGGGGTGGGGCTGGATTCATCAGAGGTGGGACACCCGCCCTCGAAATTCGAACGCGTCTTCGCCGCCGCCCGCGCGCTGGGCCTCAAGCTCTGCGCCCACGCCGGCGAGGAAGGTCCGCCGGCCTATGTCCGGGAGGCGCTGGACCTGCTGCACATCGACCGGATGGACCACGGCAACCGCTCGATGGAAGATTCGCGTCTGGTCGAGCGGCTGGCCGACGAACGGATGACGCTGACGGTCTGCCCGCTGTCGAACCTCAAGCTCTGCGTGGTGAAGGACCTCAGGGACCACCCCGTACCCGAAATGCTGCGGCGTGGTCTGCACGTCACCCTGAACTCCGACGATCCGGCCTATTTCGGAGGTTATGTGAACGAGAACTATCGCCAGCTGGCGCGGGCCGTGGGGCTGACGCGGGAGCAGGTCACCCTGCTGGCGCGCAACAGCTTCGAGGGCTCGTTCCTGGACGAGGCCGGAAAGGCCGCGCGGATCGCCGAAGTCGAGGCATACGCCGCCCGTCCCGCTTGACACCGACCCGGAGTCGGGGCCTAGGTCGCGGCGCTCTCGCGGGAGAGATCGGAGCCCTTTCGGGGGCTCCGGAGCCGAAGGCGCAACCGCCCCGGAAACGCTCAGGCAAACGGACCGCGAGGACGTACGGACGCTGGAAAGTCGCTCTCCGGAGCGCGCCGACGGAGCAAGGCTGGTCAGGGTTCTGGCGGCCGGAATCTCTCAGGCTTCAGGACAGCGGGGGCGCGAGGACGGCGGAGCTTTCCGCCCCAAGACGCGACCGTGGAGCCTGAACATGACCGACCAACCCCTGAAGACCACGCCCCTCAACGCCGCGCACCGCGCGCTCGGCGCCCGCATGGTGGGCTTCGGCGGCTATGACATGCCGGTGCAGTACGAGGGCGTGCTGGCCGAGCACCGCTGGACCCGGGAGCACGCCGGCCTGTTCGACGTCTCGCACATGGGCCAGTGCAGGATCACCGGCGAGGACGCGATCGCCCAGTTCGAACGGTTCGTGCCCGGGGACTATGCGGTCCTCAAGGCGGGCCGGCAGAAATACAGCCTGCTGCTGAACGCCGAGGGCGGCGTCATGGACGACCTGATGGCCGGCAAGCCAGATCATGACGGCCTCTATGTCGTGGTCAACGCCGGCAACAAGGACGCCGACTTCACCTTCCTGAAAGCCAATCTGCAGGGCGACGCGACGCTGAAAATCCTCGACGATCGCGCCCTGCTGGCCGTCCAGGGGCCCGAGGCCGCCGAGGTCATGGCCGCGCATGAGCCGCTGCTGGCCGAGATGGGCTTCATGGACTGCGCCCGGCTGATGCTGTTCGGCTGCGACTGCTTCGTTTCGCGGTCGGGCTATACCGGCGAGGACGGCTACGAGATTTCCGTTCCGGCGGATCAGGCCGAGCGCGTCTGGAACACGATCCTGAAGGACGCCCGGGTCAAGCCGATCGGCCTGGGCGCCCGCGACAGCCTGCGCCTCGAGGCCGGCCTGCCGCTGCACGGCCACGACATCGACGCCTCGACCAGCCCGGTCGAGGGCGCCCTGACCTTCGCCCTGTCGAAGTCGCGCAAGGAGCGTGCGGACTTCAACGGCGCCGACCGCATCCTGAAGGAACTGGCCGACGGCCCGTCGCGGATCCGTGTCGGCCTGAGCGTCAAGGAAGGCGCCCCGGCCCGCGAAGGCGCCGAGATCGCCGACATGGACGGCAAGGTCATCGGCACGGTCACTTCGGGCGGCCCCTCGCCGACGCTGGGCCGCAACATCGCCATGGGCTATGTCCCGCCGCAGTTCGCCGAACTGGGCACGGACCTGAAGGTCCTGGTGCGCGGCAAGCCCGCCGCGGCCGAGGTCGTCGCCATGCCCTTCGTCGCCCAACGCTACTATCGCAAACCGAAAGCCTGAGGATCGGATCGATGCATTTCTCCAAGGATCACGAGTGGGTTCGCTTCGACGGCGACATCGCCACCGTCGGAATCTCCAAGCACGCCGCTGACGCCCTGGGCGACGTGGTGTTCGTCGAGACGCCGGAGGCCGGCAAGTCGGTCTCGAAGGGCGACAGCTTCGCCGTCGTCGAGAGCGTCAAGGCGGCTTCGGACGTCTACGCCCCCGTCTCGGGCGAAGTGATCGAAGGCAACGCCGCCCTCGCCTCCGCCCCGGAAACGGTCAACGCCGATCCCGAAGGCGAAGGCTGGTTCGCGAAGATCAAGGTGTCGGACACCTCGACCGACGGCCTGATGGACCGCGCCGCCTACGACGCCTTCCTGGCCACCCTCTAAGCCCTTTCACGCACGGATCTCCCCGCCATGCGCTACCTCCCGCTGACGCCCGACGACCGCTCCGCCATGCTGGCGGCCATCGGCGCGAAATCCATCGACGACCTGTTCGTGGACGTGCCTGAAGCGGCGCGTCGCGACGGCTTCGTCGACCTGCCGCGCGTGGCGGGCGAGCTGGAGGTCGAGCGGGCGCTGGGAGCCATGGCGGCCAAGAACGCCTCGGCCGGCTCCGTGCCCTTCTTCTGCGGGGCGGGGGCCTACAAGCACCACGTCCCGGCGACGGTGGACCATGTGATCCAGCGGTCGGAGTTCCTGACCAGCTACACGCCCTACCAGCCGGAAATCGCCCAGGGCACGCTGCAGTATCTCTACGAATTCCAGACCCAGGTCGCGAACCTGACCGGCATGCCGGTGGCCAACGCCAGCCTCTATGACGGCTCGACCGCCATGGCCGAGGGCGTGCTGATGGCCACCCGCGTGACCCGCCGCAACAAGGCGGTGATCTCGGGCGGGGTGCATCCGCACTATGTCCGGGCGACCGAGACGGTGGTGCACGCCGTCGGGGTCGAAACCCAGGTTCTGCCCGCCGCCGTCGACGCCGAGGCGGAGGTGATCGCCCAGATCGGGCCGGACACCGCCTGCGTCGTGGTCCAGACCCCGAACGTGTTCGGCACGGCGACGGACGTCACCAAGATCGCCGAGGCGGCCCACGCCGCCGGGGCTCTGCTGATCGTGGTGGTCACCGAGGCCGTGTCCATGGGCCTGCTCAAGTCGCCGGGCGAAATGGGGGCCGACATCGTCGCCGCCGAGGGCCAGTCGATCGGCAACGCCCTGAATTTCGGCGGACCCTACGTCGGCCTGTTCGCCTGCCGGGAAAAGCTGGTCCGCCAGATGCCGGGGCGCCTGACCGGCGAGACGGTCGACGCCGACGGCAAGCGCGGCTTCGTCCTGACCCTGTCGACCCGCGAGCAGCACATCCGCCGCGACAAGGCGACGTCGAACATCTGCACCAACTCGGGCCTGTGCACCCTGGCCTTCACCATCCACATGAGCCTGCTGGGCGAGACGGGGCTGCGAAAGATGGCCCTGCTGAACCACGAGAAGGCGCTGGCCACGCGCGACGCTCTCGCCGCCATCCCGGGCGTCGAAATCCTGACCCCGCGCTTCTTCAACGAGTTCGCCGTGCGGCTGCCCGGAAACGCGGCGGAGATCGTCAACACCCTGGCCGGCCACCATATCCTGGCGGGGGTGCCCTACAGCCGTCTGGCGCCGGACGCCGGCATGGATGACGTCCTGCTGGTCGCCGCGACCGAAATGACGATGGATATCGACATCCAGATTCTCGCCAAATCCCTGTCCAAAGTCCTGGCCGCCTGAGGATCATGACCATGAGCACCATGAACTCCGTCGGCCGCCCGACCACTCCGAACCGCGTCGAGAGCAAGCCCGCCACCCTGACCGGCGGCCGCGGCCTGCTGCAGGACGAGCACCTGATCTTCGAGAGCGACGGCTGGGGCAAGACCGGCGTCGACCTGCCGGAACCCAAGACCGACGGCTCCGACCTCGGCGACCTGGTCCGCAGGGACCCGATCGGCCTGCCAGGTCTCTCCGAGCCCGAGACGATGCGCCACTATGTGCGCCTGTCGCAGAAGAACCACGCCATCGACCTGGCCATCTATCCGCTGGGCTCGTGCACGATGAAGCACAACCCGCGCCTCAACGAGAAAATGGCCCGCCTGCCCCACGCCAGCTGGAGTTCTCGGCCGAGGACNCGAACTGGTGTCCCTCGCGTCGGAGCTCTATGACTACAAGCACCCGACCCTGACCGGCGGGCGCGGCCTGCTGCAGAACGAGCACCTGATTTTCGAGAGCGACGGCTGGGGCAAGACCGGCGTGGATCTGCCGGAACCGAAGACGGACGGGTCCGATCTCGGCGATCTTGTCCGCAAGGATCCGATCGGCCTGCCGGGCCTCTCGGAGCCCGAGACGATGCGCCACTATGTGCGCCTGTCGCAGAAGAACCACGCCATCGACCTGGCCATCTATCCGCTGGGCTCGTGCACGATGAAGCACAACCCGCGCCTCAACGAGAARATGGCCCGCCTGCCGGGCTTCTCSGACATCCACCCGCTGCAGCCGACCTCGACGGTGCAGGGCGCGCTGGAGCTGATGGACACGCTGGCGCACTGGCTGAAGACCCTGACCGGCATGCCGGCCGTGGCCCTGTCGCCCAAGGCGGGCGCCCATGGCGAACTGTGCGGCCTGATGGCCATCCGTGCGGCCCACGAGGCCTCGGGCCAGCATGAGCGGCGCCGCAAGGTGCTGGTGCCGACCTCGGCCCACGGCACCAATCCGGCCACCGCCGCCTTCGTCGGCTATACGGTCGTGGAAGTGGCCCAGACCGAGGACGGCCGCGTCGACGTGGCCGACCTGGCCGCCAAGCTGGGCGACGACGTCGCCGCCATCATGGTGACCAATCCCAACACCTGCGGCCTGTTCGAGCGCGACATCCTCGAGATCAGCCGGCTGACCCATGAAGCGGGAGCTTATTTCTACTGCGACGGGGCCAATTTCAACGCCATCGTCGGGCGGGTGCGGCCGGGCGATCTGGGGGTCGACGCCATGCACATCAACCTGCACAAGACCTTCTCGACGCCGCACGGCGGCGGCGGGCCGGGCGCGGGTCCGGTGGTGCTGTCCGAGGCGCTGGCGCCGTTCGCCCCGGCCCCGTGGGTGGTGCATGACGCCGACGGCTATCGCCTGATCGAGCGCGAGGAGGATGAGGCGGCCCAGGCCTTCGGCCGGCTGTGCGCCTTCCAGGGCCAGATGGGCATGTATACCCGCGCCCTCAGCTACATGATGAGCCACGGGTCCGACGGCCTGCGTCAGGTCGCCGAGGACGCGGTGCTGAACGCCAACTATATCAAGGCCCGGCTGTCGGACCTGATGAGCGCCGCCTTCCCGGAGGGGCCGTGCATGCACGAGGCCCTGTTCGACGACGAATGGCTGAAGGGCACGGACGTGACCACGCTCGACTTCGCCAAGGCGATGATCGACGAGGGCTTCCACCCGATGACCATGTATTTCCCGCTGGTCGTTCACGGGGCCATGCTGATCGAGCCGACCGAGACCGAGTCGAAGCAGGAGCTGGATCGCTTCATCGAGGCGATGCGGGCGCTGGCGACGGCGGCCAAGGCCGGCGACGTCGACCGCTTCAAGGGCGCGCCCTTCCATGCGCCGATGAAGCGCCTGGACGAGACCCGAGCGGCCCGCTCGCCGGTGCTGCGCTGGACGGCGCCGGAAGGCTCGAACATCGCCGCCGAGTAGGTTCCGCTTCGCAACTGCGAAGCACGGCAAAGTGAACGCCGCCTGTCCCAGCAGGCGTATGCTCTCCCTTGCGTAGTCTGAGCCACAACAAGCGTTTGGGAGGCGCTAACGGTCATGATGTCACGCGTACAGAAGGGTGTGGTCGCCGGTCTCGCGGCCACGGTCGCGGTTTCGGTGCTTGAGATCGCGAATTTGATGCTGGGGCCCTGGGCCGCCAGCTTCCCGAGACTTCTTTCAGTCATGCTCCAGATGCCGGACACGATCGCGGTCGGGTGGGCGGCGCATTTGCTCGTCGGGACGCTCGTGCTCGGGCCGGCCTTCGGCGTGCTGTGCCCGCGGCTGCCGACGGACACGCCGGAATCCAAGGGCATCGTCTTCGCCATCGGGGCCTTCATCCTGATGGGGCTGACGATCGCGCCGCTGGTGGGGCTCGTCGGAGGCCGGCCGGTGGGCCTGTTCTTCATGGGCGCAGGCTTCGGCACCTTCGCCTGGATGATCGCCACGCACGCCGTCTACGGGATCGTACTGGGCAACGTCTATGGACGGCTGGTCGAGCGCGACAAGCGGGTCGGCTCGATGCCGGGCGCCGCGCCGGCGCACTGAAAACGACAACGCCCCGCCGGAGACCGGCGGGGCGTTTTTCTTGCGGCGCTGATCGAGCCTAGTTGAGGCGCGAGCCGATCTGGGCGATGGCGGCGTCGAGCAGCGGGTCGGACGTCTGGCCGGCCAGACGGGCGGCCAGGATCTGTTCGGCGGCGCGGGCGGCCAGGTCGGCGGCGGCGGCCTTCACTTCAGCGGAGGCCTGGGCCTCGGCCTGGGCGATGCGGCGTTCAGCCAGGTCCTGACGGCGCTTCAGGGTCTCTTCCAGCTTGACCTTGGCCTCGGCCTCCATGACGCGGGCGTCGGCTTCGGCGGATCTCAGCATTTCAGCGGCCTGGGCCTCGGCCTCGGCCTTTTCGGCGCGAATCTGGGCCAGCAGGGCCTCGGCCTCGGCGCGGAGGCGGGCGGCCTCGTCGAGCTCGGACTGGATCCGGGCGGCCTTGGCGTCGAGCTGGCCGGCGACCAGTTTGGGCACGCCGACGAAGACGCACAGGCCGATGAACAGGAACAGGCCGGCGGCGACCCAGAGCTCCGGGTTGGCGAGGTCGTAGAGATGCGGGTTGAAGAATTCCATCAGGCGGCGCCCTTCACAGCGGCAGCGGCTTCAGCGGCGGTCGGCGCCTTGCCGGTCAGGCGTTCGACGATGGCCGCGGCCGTGTCGGAAGCGATCGAGGAGACATTGGTCATGGCGGCGTCGCGGGTCCTGCCGATGGCGGTCTCGGCCTCGGCGATGCGGGCGTTGACGACGGCCTCTTCCTCGGCAGCGCGGGCGGCAGCCTGTTCGGTGACGCGGGCCTTGGCGGCGGCGGCCATGGAGCGGGACGAGGCGCGGGCGGCCTCGACCTCGGCCTTGGCCTGCTCAGCCTGGCCGGCGGCCTCGGCCTGGACCTGACGGGCGGCCGAGACGGCGTCGGAGATGGTGGCGGCGCGCTGGTCGATGACGCCGCGCAGACGCGGCACGAAGACCTTGGCCATCAGCCAGTAGAGCAGGGCGAACAGGATGATCAGATAGACGATCTGACCGAACCAGTGCTGGAACTCGAACTGCGGCAGGCCGCCTCCGCCTTCGCCGTGAGCGGCTTCGGTCGAGGCGTGCGTGTCCGCGACGTCCACCGAAGGCGGCGCGTCGTGAGTCACTGCGGGTTGAGCGGATACGGTCATCTGTCGCCTGAAGTTGGAGCGGTCGATACGTCAGTCAGAAACGAGGCGGCGGCCCGGCCGGAACCGGGCCGCCCCTCGATCAGAAGGACGAAATCAGCTCGCCGACGTCCAGAGCAGGATGCCGATGACGAACGACAGGATGCCCAGGGCTTCGGCCAGGGCCGCGCCGACGAACAGGTTGCCGATTTGCGAGCCGGCGGCCGACGGGTTGCGCAGGGCGCCCGAGAGGAAGTTGCCGAAGATGTTGCCGACGCCGATGCCGGCGCCGATCATGCCGGTCATGGCCAGGCCGGCGCCGATGGCGTTGCCGGCCGAGACGATGGCGGCGGCGTTGGCGGCGGCGATTTGCGGATCAACCATGGTGTTCAGTCCTGTGAGAGTTGGTTGGTTGGAGAAGAAGCGGGTGGGTTAGTGATGGTCGCCCAGATTGACCACGTCGTTCAGGTAGACGCAGGTCAGCACGGCGAAGACGAAGGCCTGGAGGAAGGCGACCAGGAACTCCAGCGCGGTCAGGGCGGTGACCAGGCTGAGAGAGAGGGCGGCGCCCGGCAGGCCGAGGTAGCCCCAGCCGCCCGCGGCGGCCATGGCGCCCAGCGACACGACGAAGCCGGCGAAGACCTTCAGGGCGACGTGGCCGCCCATCATGTTGCCGAACAGACGAAGGGTGAGGGTCAGGGGGCGCAGCAGGAAGGAGAAGAATTCGATCAGGCCGACGATCGGACGCATGACCAGCGGTGCGCCGGTGGGCCAGAACAGGGCGAGGAATTTCAGGCCGTTCTTCCGGATGCCGATGATCACGACCAGCAGGAAGGTGATGACGCCGAAGGTGGCGGTGACCGCCAGCTGCGAGGTGGCCGTGAAGCTGAGGAACAGGCCCAGCAGGTTCATCGCCAGGATGAAGGTGAAGACGGTGAAGACGAACGGGAAATATTTCTTGCCGTCGTGGCCGATGATCGACTCGGCGATGCCGTCGATCATGCCGAACAGGGTCTCGCCCACGGCCTGACCGCGGCCCGGAACGACCTTGGCGCCCGAGGTGACCAGCTGGAAGAAGATCACCACCACGAGGAAGGCGATGGTCATCGCCAGGTGCGAATTGGTGAAGGCCAGATGGACCGTGCCGACGAGCGGCAGAGTCACTTCGCCGAAGTCGAGACCCGGCAGAGGGGTAACCTGGAACTGGTGTAGCGGATCGGCCATCGGGCGATCAGACTCCCTGGTCTTCGTCGTCGTCGAAGGGAACCGAGTCCGGCTCCCCATGCTGTTTCGCTTCGGCCATCAGACGCTGCGCCGTGCGCCACGCCATCCACACCGAGACGGCGAAGCCCAGAAGGACGCCGCCGATGATTCCCCAGGGCGTCGTGCCGGCGAACCGGTCGATCCCGAAGCCGATCGCCAGACCGACGAAGACGCCGCCGAACAAATCGGCGAGAATCTTCCAGGCCTGTCCCGCCGCAGCCTGACCGGCGGCCTCGTGAGAGATCTGCCGGGCAGTGCGCGCCTCCAGATCGGATGCGCTGGTGTTAAGGCGTTCGATCGCCTCTTCGCGCGATTCCGTTGGCAGGGACATGATGGCCTCAGCGCCTCGATGCTGGCGCCGGAAGGCGGGCCTCGAAGGGGGTCTGAATTCGGCGCGGAACCTATAGGCGAGACCCCCGCAGGTCAAGGCGGCGCGGACGTGCTGTATGGCGTTGATTTTCCGCATGTTTGTTTCACCAATCCGGGGGCGTGGCGAAGGGTCGCTGGGGATGGGCCGAAATCCGGGCAGGAGTCTTCGCTTTCCGGCATCGCTGCCGGAAAGGGACGGGGAGGTCGCGGAGCGCGGGCGGCTAGCCCGGAACCGATATGTGGCCCCCTGCTTTCGCGTTACGGGGACCGGATGTGTTTTCGGCGTCGCCGCCTTCGCTCCGCGTGATCGCGGCTTCCGAGCGCTTCGGGGCGGG
>NZ_LMFL01000037.1:0-24370 GCF_001426805.1 Brevundimonas sp. Root1423 | reverse complement strand
GCGCTCATCCTCGGTGCCGACCACSAYCCGGTCGGGCCGCTTGAAGTCCTCGATGGCCGCGCCTTCGCGCAGGAACTCCGGGTTGGACACGACCGCGAAGTCGGCGTCCGGCCGACGCGCGCGGATGATGCGTTCGATCTCGTCGCCCGTGCCCACCGGCACGGTGGACTTGGTCACCACCACGGTGAAGCCCTCGATCAGGCCGGCGATCTCCTCGGCCGCGGCGTATACATAGGAAAGGTCGGCGTGGCCGTCTCCGCGTCGCGACGGCGTSCCCACGGCGATGAAGACCGCGTCCGCCGCCCGGATCGCGTCGGCGCCGTCCAGGGCGAACGACAGTCGCCCGCTGCGCACATTGGCCGCGACCAGATCGTCCAGGCCGGGCTCGAAGATCGGGATCTCGCCGCGCTTCAGCCGCTCGATCTTGGAGCGGTCCTTGTCCACACACACGACYTCGTGGCCGAAGTCCGCGAAACACGCCCCTGAAACCAGCCCCACATAGCCGGTACCGATCATCGCCACGCGCATGGAAGTCTCCGTTTAACAGGGCCCCGGGATAACGAGCAGGCGCCGCCTTGGCCACGGCCATTTTGGCAAGCGCTCGATCGCAGGCCGGTCTGCTCCCTCGCGCGGTGTTTTACGGGACTGCGACCCTGGACGTCCGAGACGGGGATCCGCCGACCTTGCCATGAAACGGAGCGATCGCGTCTCCATCAGCCTCCGATCTTCAGTGTGCCCAGCCGGGTCGGAGGGCTGTGACCGAGGCAGGACGACGCTCGTCGCTGAGGCCGTCCCTACAATCTCCCGGAGACCGGACCCTCGGCAGGTCGCCGTGAAGAGGACTTTGCCAACCGTGCCGGAAGTTCCCTTACTCGGCGCCAGAGAGTGGGGCCGGCGGGTTCGGTCAGGAGCGAGGAAACAGCAGTTGCTTGGCCAGTTCGGGCTCGATCACATGGCTGGTGGATTTGACGACTATCACGTTCGGCCAGCCGAATCCGAGCATGTCCTGTCGGAAAGCTGAGGCTGCGGGGTCAGCAAAGCAGCAATCGTCTTGGTCATTGTAGACAAGCACAACCGAGCGGGTTGAACGGCCAGCGGCGTCAATCTCGCCCATCATGTAGAGGGTCCAGTAATCGAAGCGGTCGAAGAACGGCCCGTCCTGCTCGAAATCTCCGATATCGAGGCCGAACAACCGGTATTCCCTTGGCAGGCTTCCTGCCCATGAAATCGAGCGGTCGATCTCCGGCGTCATCGCCGCAAGCATTGTCGTCGCCCAACCTCCCCCGGAAATCCCGATGATCGACACGTCTTCATAGCCCCTTACCGCTTCGCGGAGAATGGCGTAGTGGCCCGAGAGAAACAGGCTTAGCGGCGTCGCTTGTGGGTGCAATTCGTCCGCAAACAGCCGGTAAGTCTCATGGTTGGCCGCTTCGGATGCCGACAGATGAACCGTCTGCCCCAATCGCGCGGACGGGAAACTGACCGGGCCCGCATTCAGACCGATTCCCACGAGTGAAAAACCCAGGACGTCGCAACCGCGAGCATGTGCGGCACGCGCGATCTCGCGGTAGTAGTCAAAATCGTTCGGACTGCCGGTGTGGCCCTGCACGTACACGACAAGACAGCGTCCACCGCCGGGGGAGAGCAATCCTCTGACCCGAAACCCGTAGTAGCTCGCCAGAAAGCCTTCTTCCGTCCGCTGGACCTGGACGTTCTTCAGGACGATTTCGTCGATCATCGCCTGGCGCAGGGCGGGCCCGTTGTCGCGTGCGCGATTCATGGCTGCCTGCACTTTCGCCCGGTTTACGGGATACGTCTGACGGGGGTTTCGCCTCTGTTCCCGAGCTTCGGCCTGCGCCCGAGCGCTGAGCAAGCCGGCCGCCACGTATCCGCCGGCCGCAGCGCCGAATGAAAGACAGGCGGCGACAAGCACAAGAAGGCCAAAGTGCCGGCGGATAAATCTGACGGCGCCCATGAATGTCGACTCTCTCGCTGGCGGCCACGGCCGGGACTATTGGGTGCTGGGACGGGGTGGCTGTCAACGAGCGAGATGTACGGCCGTCGGCGTCATGAGCGACGGGCCTTCACGCATGCAGATCGACGTCCTTCCGGTCGCGGACGAACAGGAAGCCGACCACGACGGTGACCAGCGCCACGACCACCGGGTACCACAGGCCGTAGTAGATGTTGCCCGTGGCCGCGACCATGGCGAAGGCCGTGGTCGGCAGGAAGCCGCCGAACCAGCCGTTGCCGATATGATAGGGCAGGGACATGGAGGTGTAGCGGATGCTGGTCGGGAACATCTCCACCAGGGCCGCCGCGATCGGCCCGTAGACCATGGTCACATAGAGGACGAGCAGGAACAGGATGCCGACGACCATCGGCCTGTTCACCAGGCCGCTGTCGGCCTTGGCCGGATAGCCGGCGACGGTCAGGGCGGCGCCGAGGCCGGCTTCCCATTCCGTCTTGCGGACGGCGAAGTCCGGGCGAGGCAGGGCGGCGCCGTCGAAGCTGGGAACCCTGACTTCGCCGATGCGGACCTCGGCCGTCGAGCCCGCGGGCGCGGCGACGTTGACATAGGTGACGCCGGCCTTGGCCAGATACGACTTGGCCAGGTCGCAGGAGCTGTCGAACACGGTCTTGCCGACCGGATCGAACTGCAGGGCGCAATCGGCGGGGTCGGCGTATACGCTGACGGGCGCCGTGGCCGTGGCCGCGGCCAGCTGCGGATTGGCCGCCTGGGTCAGGGCGTGGAACAGCGGGAAATAGGTCAGGGCCGCCAGCAGGCAGCCGGTCAGGATGATCGGCTTGCGGCCGACCTTGTCCGACAGCCAGCCCCAGAAGACGAAGAAGGGCGTGGCCAGCAGCAGGGCGATCGCCACGAGAATATTGGCCAGCGGGCCGTCGAGCTTCAGCGTCTTCTCGAGGAAGAACAGGGCGTAGAACTGGCCCGTGTACCAGACCACGGCCTGACCCGCCGTCAGGCCGACCAGCGCCAGCAGCACCAGCTTCAGGTTCGGCCAGCGGGCGAAGCTGTCCTTCAGCGGAGTGCGCGATCCGCGCCCCTCGGCCTTCATGCGGGCGAAGGCCGGGCTCTCGGCCAGCTTCAGCCGGATCCACAGCGACACGCCCAGAAGCAGGATCGAGACGAGGAAGGGGATGCGCCAGCCCCACGCCTTGAAGGTCTCCTCGCCGAGGGCGGTGCGCACGCCGAGGATGACCAGCAGGCTCAGCAGCAACCCTGCGGTGGCGGTGATCTGGATGAAGGAGGTGTAGAAGCCGCGCTTCCCGGGCGGCGCGTGCTCGGCGACATAGGTGGCCGCCCCGCCGTACTCGCCGCCCAGGGCAAGGCCCTGCACCAGCCGCATGGCGATCAGGATGGCCGGAGCCGCGACGCCGATGGCCGCATAGGACGGCAGAAGGCCGACGACGAAGGTCGACAGTCCCATCAGCAGCATGGTGACCAGAAAGGTGTTCTTGCGCCCCCACAGGTCGCCCAGCCGACCGAAGAAGACGGCCCCGAACGGCCGCACCGCGAACCCCGCCGCGAAGGCCATCAGGGCGAAGATATAGCCGGTGGTCTCGTTGACCCCCGAGAAGAACTGGCTGGTGATGATCGCCGCCAGCGACCCGTACAGATAGAAGTCGTACCATTCGATCACCGTCCCGACCGACGAGGCGAGAATAACCAGGCGGTCGTTGCGGTCGACGGTGTGTTCGGCGTCGTCGGTCATGCGGCCTCCCCAGGGTGCGGGGAGCCTGAACGGCGAAACCGGCGGAGTCGAGCCAGATATCCGTGCGTCCCCGCCAAGCCGAGGACCCGGGTTTGAACGACAGCGAAACTGTTGAACGAACCGGCGCTCAATCCAGCACCGGCCGAGGGACAAAGCCCCGGTCCCCGCCTTGGCGGGAATGCACGGACTAGGTTGTCGCCTCGCTCCAGCCCCCCGCCAGCGCCTTGAACAGGGCGATCTGGTAGGTGGTGACCAGGGCTTCCGAGGCCGCCAGCTGGGCGTCGGCAGAGGCCAGGGTTCGCTCGGCGTCCAGCACGGTCAGGAAGCTGTCGGCGCCGGCGTCGAAGCGCAGGCGCGACAGGCGGGCGGCGGTGGCGGCCTGACCCCTCGCCGCCTGCAGGGCCGCACGGCGGTCCAGCTCGTTGGCGTAGTTGGCCAGCGCCGTCTCGGTTTCCTGCAGGGCCACCAGCACGGTCTGGTCGAAGGTCGCCAGGGCGGCGTCGGAGCCGGCGCTGGCCTGCTCGATCCGCGCCCGGGCGGCGAAGACATTGGGGAAGGACCAACTGATCAGCGGCCCCACGCCGAACCGGAAACCGGAGTCTCTGGACAGATCGCCCGCGTCGAGCGCCGTCGATCCGACCGATCCGCCGAGACTGATCCGGGGATAGAGGTCGGCGGTCGCTACGTTCACGCGCGCCGCGGCGGCCGCGAGAGCGCGCTCGGCCCGGCGCACGTCGGGCCGGCGCGCCAGCAGTCGGGCGCCGTCGCCGACCGGAATGGGCCGGGTCAGCTGCGGCGGACGGGCGCAGGCGCGGGCCGCTTCCGAAGCCTCGGCGGGCGTGCGTCCGGTCAGGGTCGCCAGCCGGAACAGGGCGCCGTCGCGCTGGGCGCGCAGCGGCGGCAGGGTGGCGCGGGTGCTTTCCAGGGCGGCGCGGGCGCGGGCGGTGTCGAGCCCGTTGCCGGCGCCGCCGGCCAGCAGGCGCTGGGTCAGGTCGGCGGTGTTCGACTGCAGCTCGATGGTCCGTTCGGCGACGGCGATCTGTGCGTTGGCGGAACAGGCGTCGGCATAGGCCCGGGCGGTCTCGGCGGCGACCGAAACCCGCGCCACGTCGAGCGCGGCGGCCGCGGCATCGGCGTCGGCCCGCGCCGCCCGGATCGCGCTGCCGACACGGCCGAACAGGTCGATCTCGTAGGAGACGTCCAGGCCGACGTCGTATTGCTCGCCCTCATCCAGCGGCTGGCCCCCGTTGCCGCCGGGGACCGTGGCGGCCGAGGCGCGGCCGTACTGGCCGCTGGCCCCGACGGTGGTGGACGGCAGCCGTCCGACCCGCGCCTCGCCCAAGGCCGCGCGGACGCGGCGCAGATTGGCCGCCGCGGCCTCCAGCTCGTTGTTCTCGCTCAGGGCCTGACGGATCAGGCTGTCCAGGGTCGGGTCGTCATAAAGCCGCCACCAGTCGTCGCGCACCGCCTCGGCGGTCACGGCGGTCACGGCGGTCACGGCGGGCGTAGCGGCGCCGACGAAGGCGCCCGACGCGGAGGGGGGAAGGGTCGCGTCGGGCACCCCCGGCCCGACCGCGCACGACGCCAGCGCAAGACTGGCGAAGGCGGTTGCGGTCAGGAACCGAAGGGGAAGTCGGGTCGTCATCAGGCGTCTCCCGGCCGGAGCGTCGCCGGCGCCGGATCGGCGTCGTGCGGCGGCAGGCCATGGGTGGTGGGCGCATTTCGCGGCTTTTCGGGCCGCTGCGGGATCTTCGAGGCGGCCCAGCGGCTGACCACATAGAAGACCGGGGTGAAGACCAGGCCGAACAGGGTCACGCCGAGCATGCCGGAGAAGACGGCGGTGCCGAGCGACTGACGCATCTCGGCCCCCGGACCCGTCGCCAGCATCAGCGGCACGACGCCGAAGATGAAGGCGAACGAGGTCATCAGGATGGGACGCAGACGAATCCGCGCCGCCTTGATGGCCGCGTCCCAGCGGCTCAGCCCCTCGTCCTCCTCGGCCTGTTTGGCGAACTCCACGATCAGGATGGCGTTCTTGGCCGCGAGCGCGATCAGCACCACCAGCCCGATCTGGACCAGGATGTTGTTGTCCAGCCCCCGCAGGCCGATGCCAACCATGGCCGCCAGAACGCACATCGGCACGATCAGCACCACGGCCATGGGCAGGGTGAAGGCCTCGTACTGGGCCGCCAGCACCAGGAAGACGAAGACCACGGCCATCAGGAAGACCAGGGTGGTCCCGCCCGAGGACGACTTCTCCTGCAGCGCCAGGCCGGTCCATTCGTACGAGAAGCCGGCCGGCAGGGCCTGGGCGGCCAGGCCTTCCATGGCGTCCAGCGCCTGGCCGGACGACACGCCCGGCGCGGCCTGTCCCTGAAGCTCGGAGGCCGGGAACAGGTTGTAGCGCACCACCCGCGCCGGGCCGGAGTCGTCCCTCAGCGTCGCCACCGAGCCGATCGGCGCCATCGCCCCCGAGGCGGTTCGAACCTTCAGATTGGCGATGTCGGCGACGTCGTCGCGCGAGGTCGGCTCCGCCTGCGCCGTCACCCGGAAGGTGCGGCCGAGGAAGTTGAAGTCGTTGATGTAGGACGAGCCCAGATAGATGCCGAGCGTCTCGAACACATCGGCCGGCTGGATTCCCATCATCAGGGTCTTGTCGCGGTCGATGTCGGCCGAGATGCGGGGCGAGCCGGTGTTGTAGGTCGAGAACACCTGCTGCACCTGCGTCGGCGCCTGGGCCGCCGCGCCCATCATGGCGAAGGTCGCGCCCTCCAGTCCGCGATAGCCGGCGCCGCCGCGGTCCTGGACCATCATCTGGAAGCCGTTGCCGTTGCCCAGACCCTGGACCGCGGGCGGGGCGATGACGAAGATGTTGGCGTCCTCGATGCCGAAGGTGGCGCCGGTGATGGCGCCGGCCAGGGCGACCGCCGACTGCTCGGCGTTGCGGTGGTCGAACTCGTCCAGCCGCACGAAGATGGTCGCGGCGTTGGAGCCGAACGAGAAGCTGGCGCCGTCGAGGCCGGCGAAGGCCACCGTGCCGTCCACGCCCTCGGTCTTTTCGATGATGTTCCGGGCCTGGCTCATCACCGCCTCGGTGCGTTCCAGCGACGAGCCGGGGGGCAGCTGGATGACGCCGATTAGATAGCCCTGGTCCTGGTCGGGGATGAAGCCCGTGGGCGTGTCCACGACGCGCCAGGCGGTCAGGGCCAGCAGGCCGACATAGACGGCCAGCACCACGCCCACCGTCCGCACCAGCCGCGCGGTCAGGCGGCCGTATTTGTCGGACAGCCAGTCGAAGCCCTCGTTGAAGCGCCGTCCGGCCCAGCCGCCATAGTAGGTGGCGGTCCCGAGAAGGCCCGGCTTGCGCGCGGGTTCGCCGTGCATGTCGTGCGGCTTCAGCAGCACCGCCGCCATGGCCGGGGACAGCGTCAGGGACACCAGCAGCGAGATGACCGAGGCCGAGGCGATGGTCACGGCGAACTGCTGGTAGAAGATGCCGGGGATGCCGGGCACGAAGGCGGTGGGCACGAACACCGCGACCAGCACCAGGCCGATGGCGATCAGGGCCCCGGACACTTCCTTCATCGACCGGTAGGCGGCCTCCTTGGGCGTCAAACCCATGCGGATGTATCGCTCGACGTTCTCGACCACGACGATGGCGTCGTCGACGACGATGCCGATGGCCAGCACCAGGCCGAACAGCGACAGCGAGTTGATCGAATAGCCCAGCGCCAGAAGCACGGCGAAGGTGCCCACCAGCGACACGGGAATGGCCACGATCGGGATGATCGCCGCCCGCCACGTCTGCAGGAAGACGATCACCACCAGCACCACCAGCAGCATGGCCTCGAACACCGTGTGCTGCACCGCCTCGACGGATTCGGCGACGAATTCGGTCGGATTGTAGGGGACGGAGATCGCCATGCCCTGGGGGAGTTCGGCGCGCACGGCCTCGATCTCGGCCTGGACCAGCTCGGCGGTTTCCAGCGCATTGGCGCCGGGCTGCTGCTGGATCGCCAGGGCGACGCCCGGCTGGCCGTCGAAATAGCCGCGGATGCCGTAGTCCTGCGACCCCAGCTCGACCCGGGCCACGTCGCGCACGCGCGTGGTGCGGCCCTCGGCGTCCGTCTTGATGACGATGTCGCCGAACTCGTCCGGATCGCTCAGGCGCGACTGCACCTGCACCGGCAGCTGGAAGGCCGCGGCGTTGGTCGGGAAGGGCGGCTGGCCGATGGCTCCGGCGGCGGCCGAGCTGTTCTGGCCGCGCAGGGCGCCGACGATTTCCTGGGCCGTCAGATTGCGCGCGGCGGCCTTGCCCGGGTCGATCCAGACCCGCATCGAATAGTTGCCGCCGCCGAACACCTGCACCGCGCCGACGCCGTCGAGACGCAGCATCCGGTCGCGGATGACCGAGTTGGCGTAGTTGCCGATATAGTCGTTGGCCAGGCTGCGGTCGGGCGATGTCAGGCCGATGATCAGCAGGAAGTCCTGCTGCTGCTTGTTCACCGTCACGCCGATCTGGCGCACGGGCTCGGGCAGGCGCGGCTCGGCCAGGGAGACGCGGTTCTGGACCAGCACCTGGGCCGCGTCCAGGTCGGTGCCCGGCTCGAAGGTGACGGTGATCGTCGCCACCCCGTCCGAGGTCGAGGACGACGAGATGTAGAGCATGCGCTCGACGCCGTTGATCTCCTGCTCGATCGGCGCGGCCACGGTTTCGGCCATGGTCTCGGCCGAGGCGCCCGGATAGACGGCGGTGACCGCGATCGTCGGCGGCGCGATCTCCGGATACTGCGACAGCGGCAGCAGCGGATAGGCGAACACGCCCAGAAGGGTGATGAACACCGAGATCACGGCCGCGAAGATCGGCCGGTCGATGAAGAAGCGGGAAATGTTCATGACCGGATCAGTCGACCGACGACAGGCTGTTGGCGAAGGTGGCGCTTGAGGCGGGCGCCGCCTGCGTCACCGGGGCCTGCGAGGCCTGCGCCGCGGCGGGCCGGATCTGGCCCAGTCTGGCCTGGACCTTCATGCCGGGCTGCTGGATGCGCTGGACCCCGTTGATGATGACGCGGTCGGTGGGCTGCAGGCCCGAGCGGATAACCCTCAGACCATCGACCAGCGGCCCCGGCTGCACCGGACGCGGCGCCACCGAGCCGTCGCGGGCGACGACATAGACGATGCGCCGGGCCTGATCGGTGGCGATGGCGGCGTCGGGCACCAGCATGGCGTTGTAGGTGCCCGCTCCCGCCAGCCGGGCCTGGCCGAACATGCCGGGCTTCAGGAAGCCGTCGGCGTTGGGGATCAGGGACCGCAGCCGGATCACGCCCGAAGACGTGTCCACCGCATTGTCGGTGAAATCGAGCGTGCCCGCGCGGGTGAAGTCGGTCTCGTCCTGCAGCCGCACCTGGATCGGGGCGGCGCCGCGGCGGGCCTGACGCTGGTATTTCAGCAGCACGGCCTCGGAGCCGTCGAAGACGAAATGGATCGGCGCGCTGGACACCACCGTGGTCAGGACGTCGGCGGCCGACGACCCGCCCGCGACGAGGTTGCCCGCATCGACGCGACGATCGGACACCCGGCCCGAGATCGGGGCGGTGACGCGGGTGAATTCAAGGTCCAGCTGGCGGGCGCGGACATTGGCGTTGGCCGCGGCGATGGCCGCCCGGGCGGTCTGCAGGGCGCCGCGCCGGGTGTCGACCTCGGCCTGGGACACGGCCTGCGACTCCAGCAGGGTTTCGGACCGCGCCAGCTCGCTCGTGGCCAGCGCCAGCTGCGCCTGGGCCTGCGACAGTTGCGCGCGGGCCGAGGCCAGGGCCGCCTGGGCCGGGCGCGGGTCGAGGCTGAACAGCAGCTGGCCGCGCCGCACATAGTCGCCGTCGCGGAAATGGACGCCCGAGACATAGCCGCCGACACGGGCGCGCACCTCGACCGACTGGGTCGCCTCGAACCGGCCGGTGAATTCATCCCAGTCCTGCACGGCGCGCACCAGCGGCGTGGCGACGGTCACGCTCGGCGCCGGCGGCGCCTGGGCTTCGCTTCGCTGGGAGCAGCCATGGAGCACGGTCGTCATCAGGACGGCCGCGGCCACGATCTTCGCGGTTCGCATGAGAGGTAGATCCCTGTCTCTGTCGACGCGGCGAACGGGGAGGAAGCCGGTAGTCAACGCCCGGTGACTTAATGGTGATCGTGGTTTCGCTTGTCAACGCCGGATGACAAAGCCATATGGATTTTGGGGCTTTGCGGAGATCACGAATTGTTTTGCCATGTCGCGCCCCGGCCCCGGAACGCCGAGGCGACACGCGCCGCCATCCTGACCGCTGCTCGCGAACGCTTCGCGCGTGAAAGCTATGACGACGTCGGCATGCGCGACATCGCCGGGGACGTCGGCGTCGACGCCGCCCTGGTGTCCCGCTATTTCGGCTCCAAGGAAGACCTGTTCGTCGCTGTGCTCGACAGCTGCGAGAACGGCGCCGAACTGATGGAAGGCGATCGCGCCGGCTTCGGCCGCCGCATCGCGCATGAGGCGATCTACGAGGGCAAGAGCGAAAGCAAGCTGAAGGGCCTGCTGGTCCTGCTGCGCTCGGTCGGTTCGACCAAGGCCATGGAGCTGGTCCAGCGCACCGGCAACGAGCGCTTCTTCAACCCCTTCGCCGAATGGGTCGGCGGTCCGGACGGCGCCGTCCGCGCCCGGCTGGCCGCAGCCTTCATCATGGGCATGGCGGTCAGCCGCGAGATCACCGGCGGCTTCGGCCTGACGCCGGAACAGTGCGCCCAGATGCGCGACCGCATGGCCGCGATCCTGCAGGACATCGTCGACGGCTGACGGTTCAGTCGCGGGGCCGGAATTTCCGGATCACGCCCGAGAAGGTCATCAGCACCCGCGCGCCCGAGGTGATCTGCCCGCGCACGAAGATCAGGCTCTTGCCGGCGCGCACCACCTCGCCCGTCGCCTCGACCAGTTCGCCGACATAGGCGCCGTCGATGAAGGTAGAATCCAGCGACACGGTGACGCCCGAGGCGCCCTCCATCTCCTGGTAGGCCATCTGGAACAGGGCGATGTCGGCGAAGGTCATCAGGCAGCCGCCGTGCATCCGGTCGCCGGCGTTCATGTGCTTGGGCTCGGCCCTGAAGGCGCAGCGCATGCCGCCGTCGGGGTCCGGCCGGAAGTAGAAGGGGCCCACCACCTGATCGAAGGTGCCGTGCAGGTCGTACATCTGCCAGCCGGCGAACTCGCCCTCCGTCACCGTGACCTTCTGAACCATCGTTCGCGCTCCGCCTTACTATCGCTCTCGCAATGCAGCATATAGGCGCGATGAGCGACCCCATCGAAACCGCCATCTTCGAAAAACTGGCGAAGGCCGACCCCAAGGGCGTCGGCGGCAAGAGCATTGAACCGGCCGATGTGGCCAAGGACCTGCAGCCCGAACAGTGGCAGCGGATGCTGCCCAAGGTGCGGCATTGCGCCCTCGGCCTGATGCGTCAGGGCAGGCTGACCATCACCAAGAAGGGCAAGGCCATCGATCCGAACGCCTTCAAGGGCGTGATCCGCCTGCGCCTGCCGACCGAGGCCGAGACCGCCGCGGCCCTCGCGGCGTTGCCGCCCGTCGTCGAGGACGATGACGACTTCGGCTGATCATTCCGTTCTCCCTCCCCTTCATGGGGAGGGATGTCGGCGCGTAGCGACGACAGGGTGGGGTACTTCATGGGGAGGGATGTGCGGCGGTTCCCCACCCGTCCGCTTCGCGGCCACCCTCCCCACAAGGGGGAGGGAGAACGCCGGTCATGACCCTCGACACCCTCCTCACCGACATCCGCGCCTGCCGGGCCTGTCTCGGCCAGCTTCCCCATACGCCGCGTCCGGTGGTCCGCGTCTTTCCCGAAACCCGTCTGCTGATCTGCGGCCAGGCGCCGGGGCGGCGGGTGCATGAGAGCGGCCTGCCGTTCACCGACCCGTCGGGCGACCGGCTGCGCCAGTGGCTGGGCGTCGACTACGGGACCTTCTACGCCGATCGCCGGCTGGGCGTGGCGGCCCAGGCCTTCTGCTATCCCGGCACGGCCCCGAAGGGCGGCGACTATCCGCCGCCGCGCCGCTGCGCCGAACTGTGGCGGCCGCGATTGCTGGCCGAACTGCCGGACGTCGAACTGACCCTGCTGGTCGGCGGCTACGCCCAGGTCTGGGCCCTCGGCGACCGGGCGAAGGTCAACATGACCGAAACCGTGCGGGCGTGGCGCGACTACGCGCCCGCCATCCTGCCCCTGCCGCATCCGTCGTGGCGAAACACCGCCTGGCTGCGGAAGAACCCGTGGTTCGAGGATGAGGTGCTGCCCTACCTAAGGGGACGGGTCGCGACTATTCTCGCCTGATGCGCTCCCGCTCCTCGCCGTTATCCCGCATCCTTCTCCCCTCGGGGGAGAAGGTGGCTCGCGCAGCGAGACGGATGAGGGGGCTCTTGGCCGCGGGCTGGCTCCCGACCGATGTGCGAGGAGACAAAGCCCCCTCATCCGACCGCCTTCGCCGCCCACCTTATCCCCCGAGGGGAGAAGGGCGCACCCGCCGCGTCTTGCCGTTGGCGCTGTCACTCACCCTCTCCGCCTGCGCTACGCCCGCGGTCCAGCCGCCCCTGACTCCGCCGCCCGGTTTCGCAGGACCCGCAATCGAATCCCGGACGCTGGTCATGGACGACGGCGCGCGCCTGCCGCTGGCCCGCTGGACGCCGGAGGGGGGCGAGCCCTGGGCCGTCATCGTCGCCCTGCACGGGATGAACGACAGCCGGGCCGCCTTCCGTCTCGCCGGGCCGTGGTGGGCCGAGCGCGGAATCGAGACCTGGGCCTTCGACCAGCGTGGCTTCGGCCGTGCGCCCGGCCGCGGCGTCTGGGCCGGCGAGGCGCGGATGAGCGAGGACCTGCGCACCGCCGTCGCCCTGGCCCGGGCCCGTCATCCGCGCGCGCTGATCGCCGTCGCCGGCGAGAGCATGGGCGGCGCGGTCGCCGTCGCCGCCTTCGGTTCGAACCACCCGCCCGCGGCGGATCGCGTCATCCTTCTCGCCCCGGCGGTCTGGGGCTGGACGGCGCAGGGGCCGGTCAACGCCATCGGGCTGTGGATCGCGGCCCGCGCCATGGGCGACCGCGCCGTCGGCGCTCCCGAATGGGCGGTGCGGGACCTGCCCGCCTCGGACAACCGGTTGGAGCTGATCCGCAACGGCCGCGATCCGAACAGCATCCTGCCGACGCGGTTCGACACCCTTTACGGCCTCGTCGACCTGATGGAGACCGCCTCGGTGCGGCTCGGCGACGTGCGCGCCCCGACCCTGCTGCTCTACGGCGCCCACGACAACGTCATCCAGAGGGACCCGATGCGGCGGGCGCTGGAGCGGGCGGGCGAGAGGCCGGGTTTCCGCACCTGCTTCTATCCTGACGGCTGGCACATCCTGAACCGCGACCTCCAGGCCGAGACCGTGTACCGCGATGTCGAGGCCTGGCTCAGGGACGCGTCCGCGCCGCTGCCGTCCGGGGCGGGGCCGGTCCTGCCGGCGCTCACGGATATGGCCCGCCCACGCTGACGTGAAACCGCCATGCTTGCGGTATTACCCGTCGAGGCGTAAACGCCCGCCAACAAAAAAACACCCCGGGAGACGCTCAAGTGAGCATGACGCTGTTTGATTCCCCGTCCTTCGCGAACCACGAGGGCGTTCACGCGGTCTTTGACGAAAAGACCGGCCTGCGCGCCATTATCGCTGTTCACTCAACCGCGCGCGGCCCGGCCGTCGGCGGGACCCGGATGTGGAACTACGCCTCCAGCGCCGAGGCGCTCGAGGACGTCCTGCGTCTCTCGCGCGGCATGAGCTACAAGAACGCCGTCGCGGATCTGGAGATGGGCGGCGGCAAGTCGGTCATCATCGGCGACAGCAAGACCCAGAAATCCCCCGAGCTGTTCCGCGCCTTCGGACGGGCGGTCCACACCCTCGGCGGCATCTACTATGCGGCGGAAGACGTCGGCGTGTCGGTCGCCGACATCGCCGAAGCCCGCAAGGTCACCCCCTATGTGCTGGGCCTGAGCGACGGTCCCGAGGCCTCGGGCGATCCCAGCCCCGTCACCGCCGAGGGCGTCTACCGCTCCACCCTGCTGGCCGCGAAACGCCTGTGGAACCAGGACGACCTGAGCGGCCTGACCGTCTCGGTCCAGGGCATCGGCCATGTCGGCGGCTATCTGGCCGACAAACTGTACGCCGCCGGCGCGAAGCTGATCATGACCGACGTCAACACGGCCCTGCTGGCCGAGGTCGCCGCGCGCACCAACGCCGAGATCGTGGCTCCCGACGCCATCTATGACGTCAAGGCCGACATCTATGCGCCCTGCGCCCTGGGCGCGACGCTGAACCCGCAGACGCTGGACCGCCTGACGGTCAAGGCCGTCGTCGGCGCCGCCAACAACCAGCTGGCCACGCCTGACATCGGCCAGACCCTGTTCGAGCGCGGCGTGCTCTACGCCCCCGACTATGTCGTCAACGGCGGCGGCATCATCAACGTCGCCTCGGAACTGCGCGCCCGCCAGAGCGGCGGCGCCTACGATCCGGCCTGGGTCGAGACCAAGCTGTCGCGCCTGATGGACACGCTGGAAGAGGTCCTGGACCGCTCGGCCGTCGAGAAGCGCCCGACCCACGAGATCGCCGACGCCATCGCCGAGGCGCGCATCAACACCGCCCGCGACGAAAAGGCCGAGCAGCGCAAGGCGGCCTAGCCCTGCTCCATCGGGGCGCCCCGGTGAAGGCCGGGGCGCCCCGATGGCGATTCCAGGCTGACGGGCCGGCCTACGTCCCGATCTGACGTACCGGTCGCCTAATCTGCGGGGATCGCCGCCGCCCCGGCCGGTCGACGTGCGCTCATGAGACTCATGAGACTCATGAGACGGTGTTTTTGGCTTCGGCGCCCCCGGATTCGCGCGCCGGGGGCATACGGACCACTATCGCCGGAACCGCCCTTCTGATTCGGGCCGAGGCGCCATGACCGCAACCTCCAGGACCGCACCGCCGACCCGGGCCTTCGACCCGCTGCTGCTCCTGATGGCGGTCGGCTTTGTCGTGGCCGTCGGGGCGCTGGCCTATCCCGCCTTCCGCTCGGACCCGATGAGCGCCCCCGGCCTGGTGCTGATCTTCACCGTCGGGGCCGTGGCCCTGATCGGCCTGTTCTCCCACACCCGCGGCGAGAAGCGCCAGCCGATGGGCGACGCCGCCGTCGATCTGCTGGACGCCATGGCCGAACCCGCCGCCCTGGTCTGGGCGACCGGCCAGGTGCTGGCCTTCAACGGCGCCTGGGCCGAGGCCAACGGCGCGACCACGTCCCTGCCCAAGGGCAAGTCGGCCTCGGCCCTCTACATGGCCTTCGCCCAGGCCCGCGCCGGCGAACAGGGCCGCGCCATCGTCGTCATCGGCGACCGTGAGCAGGAAGTCCTGATCGGGGCCGCCGGCGAAGGCCGCTTCCTCGTCCGCGCCGCGCCCGAGTCCGTGCTGCCGGTCGGCGCCATGGCCAGCCACCGGCCGGCGACCATCTCGAACGCGATCGAGAGCCGCGCCATGGCCGCCGGCGCGCCGTTCGGCTCGGCCGTCATCGCCGCCGAAGACCTGTTCGCCGGCAAGGTCGAGGAGGCCAACGCCGCCCTGTCCGTCCTGACCGGCCCCGCCGCCGCGCGCGACGCCGCCTTCGGCCACCTGTTCGACCCCGCCCTTGTCACCGAGGCCCGCGCCCGGCTCGACGACGGCTCCTCGGGCCCCATCGAGCTGATCGCCCGCGCCTTCCCCGACAAGATGCTGCACCTCTACGTCGCCCCCGAGGGCGACAAGCGGCGCATCTGGCTGTTCGACGTCTCGGCCCAGAAGTCGATGGAGCTGCAGCTGTCGCAGGCCCAGAAGATGCAGGCCGTGGGCCAGCTGGCCGGGGGCGTGGCCCATGACTTCAACAACCTGCTGACCGCCATCCAGCTGCAACTGTCCGGCCTGCTGGAGCGCCATCCCGTCGGCGACCCCTCCTACGAGGGCCTCAACGAAATCCGCCAGACCGCCATCCGCGCCGCCGACCTGGTGCGCAAGCTGCTGGCCTTCTCGCGCAAGTCGACCGTCCGCCGCGAGCGCCTCGACCTCGGCGAACTGGTCGGCGAGTTCGCCGTCCTGCTGCGCCGCCTGCTGCGCGAGGACGTGCGCTTGGAAACCGACTACGGCCGCGACCTGCCGGTCGTCCTCGCCGACAAGAGCCAGCTCGAAACCGCCGTCATGAACCTCGCCGTCAACGCCCGCGACGCCATGCGCGGCGTGGTCGAGCCCGGCGCGGGCGTGGTCACCATCCGCACCGCCCGCCTGACCGCCGACGAGGCGCGCGCGCTCGGCTGGACCAGCCCCGCCACCGACGCCGTCGCCCTGATCGAGGTGGCGGACAGCGGTCCCGGCGTCCCGCCCGAAATCCTCGACAAGATCTTCGAACCCTTCTTCACCACCAAGGCGGTGAACGAGGGCACGGGCATGGGCCTGGCCACGGTCTATGGCATCGTCGAACAGGCCGGCGGCCACATCAATGTGTCGAACGCGGCGGCAGGCGGGGCGGTGTTCCGCATCTTCCTGCCGGAGGCGGCCGAGGCCGAACTGGCCGAGATAGCGCCGGTCGAGATCAAGATGAAGACGCCGCGCGACCTGTCGGGCGCCGGCCGCATCCTGTTCGTCGAGGACGAGGCCGCGGTGCGCGGCATCGCCGCCCGCCTGCTGCGCCAGCGCGGCTATGAGGTCATCGAGGCCGCCGACGGCGAGGAGGCCCTCGAGCTGGCCGAGCAGCACGCCGGGACCATCGACATGATGATCTCGGACGTCATCATGCCCGGCCTCGACGGCCCCGCCCTGCTGAAGAAGGCGCGGCCGTTCCTGGGCGACGCGCCGGTCCTGTTCATCTCGGGCTATGCCGAAAGCGACTTCTCGGACCTGCTGCAGGACGAGGTCGGCGTCTCCTTCCTGCCCAAGCCGCTGGACATCAAGACCCTGGCCGAACGCGTGAAGCAGGAACTGCACGCCGGCTGAACCATCGGTAACTTGCCAATCTTCGTCCGGCGCCATCCTCTGGCGCCTCGCGCCACGGAGCCCCCCCGCCATGATGATCGATCGCCGCCGCCTGCTGTTCACCGCCGCCGCCGGTGCGGGCCTCGCCGCCTGCGGCCAGGTCCTGGCCCAGACGCCCGCCGCCGCCGCCTCGGCCTCGGCGGCGCTGAGCGCCCTGATGGACGGGATCGTCCAGACCTTCCTGCTGCAGTCGCCCGAGACCCTGACCTCGCTGGGCATGGACAAGGGGCCGATGGCGGCGATGAAGTCCCGGCTCGACGACCGGTCCCAGGCCAAGATCGACGCCGACCGGGTGGTGTTCAGGGGCCAGATGAACCAGCTCAAGGCCATCGACCGCTCGGCCCTGCCCGAAACCGAAGGCGTCTATCACGACACCCTGACCTTCTTCGGCGAGACCCAGATGATGGGCGACCGCTTCCCCTATGGCGGCGGCGGCTTCGGCCCGGCGCCCTACACCGTCTCCCAGCTGACCGGCTCGTATCAGAACCTGCCGGACTTCCTCGACACCCAGCACGCGATCGAGACCGCCGAGGACGCCGAGGCCTATCTGGCGCGCGTCGCCGCCTTCCCGACCGCCCTGGATCAGGAGACGGCGCGGATGCAGGCTGATTTCGCCGCCGGCGCCGTGCCGCCGGACTTCGTCATCGACAAGACCCTGCTCCAGCTCGCCAACCTCTATGACACCCCGCCCGACCAGTCGGTCCTGACCACATCCGTCGTGCGCCGGACCGGCGAGAAGAACCTCGCCGGCGACTGGGGCGACCGCGCCCGGCGGATCGTCGAGGGCGAGGTCTATCCGGCCCTGCGCCGCCAAGCCGACGCCATGCGCGCCCGCCGCGCCGACGCCGTCCATGACGCCGGCGTCTGGCGCCTGCCCGACGGCGAGGCCTATTACGACTGGGGCATCCGCAGCTACACCACCTCGACCTTGTCGGGCGCCGAGATCCACGCCCTCGGCCTGGAACAGGTGGCCGAGCTTTCAGCCCGCGCCGACGTGCTGCTCAAGGCCCAGGGCCTGACCCAGGGCTCGGTGGGCGAACGCATCTCCGCCCTCGGCAAGGACCCGGCCCAGCTCTATCCCAACACCGACGCGGGCAAGGCCCAGCTGCTGGCCGACCTCAACGCCCAGATGGTCGACATGGCCAAACGCCTGCCCGAGTATTTCGGCCGCATCCCCGCCGCGGCGGTCGAGATCCGCCGCGTCCCGACCTTCATCGAAGCGGGCGCGCCCGGCGGCTACTACAACTCGCCGGCGCTCGACGGCTCCCGGCCCGGCGCCTACTACATCAACCTGCGCGACACGTCGGAATGGCCGCGCATGCAGCTGCCGACCCTGACCTATCACGAGGCGTCCCCGGGACATCACCACCAGATCGCCCTGCAGCAGGAACAGGCCGACCGGCCGTTGCTGATGAAGGTGCTGGGCTTCTCGGCCTATTCGGAGGGCTGGGCGCTCTATTCCGAACAGCTGGCCGACGAGATGGGGGTCTATGCCGACAACCCCATCGGCAAGATCGGCTATCTGCAGTCGCTGCTGTTCCGCGCCACCCGGCTGGTCGCGGATTCCGGCCTGCACCACAAGCGCTGGAGCCGCGAACAGACCATCCGCTACATGGTCGAGACCCTCGGCGATTCCGAGACGGCGGTCACCACCGAGGTCGAGCGCTACTGCGTCTGGCCGGGTCAGGCCTCCAGCTACAAGGTCGGCCACAACAAGTGGGTCGAGCTGCGCGCCCGGGCCCAGGCCGCGCTTGGCGACCGCTTCGACATCCGCGCCTTCCACGACGCGGGAATGAACGCCGGCGGCGTGCCGCTGACGGTGCTGGACAAGATCATGAGCGACTGGATCGCCGCCCGGCGCGCCTGACCCTGACAAGCGTCGATCCGGGCGCGCCACGGCGGCCCGGATCGATGGCCCCTTTCGCCTGAGGACTCCCCATGATCGACCGCCGCCGCCTGCTGCTGTCCACCGCCGGCCTCGGCCTGATGGCGGCCCTGCCCGCCGCCGCCCAAGCCCCGGCCCTGTCCGAAGCCGACGCGCGGCTGGACGCCATGCTGACCCGCTGGTTCAACGAGAACGTCGACCTGGCGCCGGAATATGCCACCAACCTGGGCCTCGACCGCGACGCCCGCGCGCCCCTGTCAGGGAAGCTTCGGCAGGTCGGTCTGGCCGACGCCGAGGCCGACCGCGTTCGCGCCCGCGCCCGCTGGGCCGAGATCCAGACGGTGTCGGAGGAAGGCCTGTCGGACCAGGCGAAGGTGTCGCTGGCCGTCTATCGCTTCACAGCCGAGGGGGCGGCCCGGGCGGCTGACATTCCCTATGGCGGGGGCATCGGTCCGTATGTCGTGACCCAGCGGTCGGGGGCCTATTTCTCGGTTCCGGACTTCATGGCCAACCAGCACCGGCTAGAGACCGAAGCGGACGCCGAGGCCTTCATCTCCCGTCTGTCCGCCTTTGCCCGGGTCCTGGATCAGGAGAGCGAGCGGATCACGGCCGACGCGGCCCTGGGCGTGATGTTGCCCGGCTTCCTGATGGACAAGACCCTGACCCAGCTTCGGACGCTGCGGGAAACCCCGGCCTACGACATGGCCATGGTCCAGGCGCTGATCCGCAAGACGGACGAGCGCGACATGATCGGCGACTGGGGCGCCCAGGCGGCCAGCGTGGTCGAGACCGAAATCAAGCCGGCCCTCGCTCGCCAGATCTCGGTCTTCGAGGCCCTGCGCCCCAGCGCCACGGACGATGCGGGCGCCTGGAAGCTGCCGCAGGGCGACAAGGCTTACGCCCTGGCCCTGCGCGCCTACACCACCACCGACTACGACGCCCAGGCCATCCACGACATCGGCCTCGAACAGGTCGCCTCCATCCAGGCCGAGATCGACACGATCCTGAAGGGCATGGGCATGGCCGAGGGCTCGGTCGGCGAGCGGATCAAGACGCTCAGCGAGGATCCGCAACACCTGTGGCCCAACACGGACGAGGCCAAGGTCGAGCTGATCGGTTCGCTGAACGAGCAGATGGCGGCGCTGGCGCCGCTGCTGCCGCGCGTGTTCAACACCCTGCCCACGGCCGCCGTCGAGATCCGGCGCGTGCCGCCGGCCATCGAGCTCGGCGCGCCGGGCGGCTACTATCAGGCCGCATCGCTGGATGGCTCGCGGCCGGGCGCCTACTACATCAACCTGTCGAATACGGCGAACTGGCCCAAATGGGGCCTGCCGACCCTGACCTATCACGAGGCTTCGCCGGGCCACCATTTCCAGATCACCGTCGCGCGGGAGGCGGGCAGTCTGCCCATCTATCGCCGCGTCGCCGGCAACTCGGCCTATAATGAAGGCTGGGCCCTGTACGCTGAGCGGGTCGCCGCCGACGACCTCGACGTCTACGCCGGCAATCCGCTGGGCCGGGTGGGATACCTGCAGTCCTACCTGTTCCGCGCCGTGCGTCTGGTCGTCGACACCGGTCTGCACCACAAGCGGTGGAGCCGGGATCAGGCCATACGCTACATGATCGACGAATGCGGCGAGCCGCCCGAGTCGGCCGAGAAGGAGATCGACCGCTACTGCGTCTCCATCGGCCAGGCCTGCTCCTACAAGCTCGGCCAGACGGTCATCGCGCGTCTGCGCGCCGAGGCCGAGGCCCGTCCGGGCTTCGATCTGAAGGCGTTCCACGACCGGGTGCTGCTGAACGGCTCGGTGCCGCTGGCGGTGCTGGAAGGGCTGATGCGGGCCTAGGCGGTCCCGCCGAGCGCTTCCCGGGCCGCGACGATCGTCGGATCGGCGTCGGCCTGGACGGCCAGCCATTCGCGGAAGCGGGCGATCTTGGGCGAGCGCCTGCGGCCTTCGGGCCAGACCAGATAGTAGCCGGTGTGGAACGACACCGTCTGGGCGAAGGGCCGCACCAGCAGGCCGTTGAGCAGCTCGCGCGCGAACAGGATCGGGGAGGCGAGGGCCACCCCCTGGTCGCCCAGCGCGGCGGCGACTTCCAGAACCTGATAGTCGGCGGTCAGTCGGCTCATGGGCTGGGCGCCGCCGCTGATCCCCGCCGCGGCGAACCAGGCGGCCCACTCCTTCTCCATGCCTATGCGCGGCGCGTTCAGCAGGTCGGCGGGGTCGGTCAGCTTCAGCCGCTCCGCCATGGCCGGGCTGCAAACCGGCGTGAACACGCTGGGCATCAGCAACTGGCTCTCCATGCCCGGCCAGTCGCCGGAGCCGGACCGGATGCCGACGTCGAACCCTTCGCGCGACAGGTCGAGCAGGTTGGGATTGGTGTCCAGCCGCACCGCCAGCCCGGGGTTGGCGACCTGGAAGGCCCCCAGCCGCGGGGCAAGCCACTGGGCCGCCAGCGAGGCCAGGGTGGTGATCGACAGGATGTGCTCGTCGGCCTCGGTCAGGTCGCTGACCGCGCGGCGCAGCAGGGTCATGGCCTCGGTCGCGGCGCGGGACAGCCGCTCGCCGCCCTCGGTCGGCTGGACCTCGCGCGGCAGGCGACGGAACAGGCTCTGTCCCAGCCGGCCTTCCAGGGCCTTGATCTGCCAGCTGACGGCGGCCTGGGTCATGCCCAGTTCCTCGGCGGCGCGGGTGAAGCTCTTCAGGCGGGCGGCGGCCTCGAACACGCGGATCGAGGCGAGGGGGATGCCGGCAAGGGGATCGGCCATAAGCGAACCTTATGTGAGGCAGCCACAATCTGGTTTGAAAGGCTCTGCTGTCAAGCCCATCTTGGTCATATCAGCAAGGCAAGGCCAGAGGAGGCCACGATGGAAGAGATGCATCACACCCATAAGGAGCCTGCATGGGGCTGGGTCACCGTCCTGCAGGACTGGCGCCGCAGCCGGACCCGTCAGCGCCTGCGGACCCCGGACCGTATCGTCACGCCCTGGAGCCGCTGAGGCAGGTTTTCCGATCCGGTCTGCCGCAGGCGAACTTCCCTTCTCCCACGCATGACCGTCGGCCCGATTGATGGGTCGAGGCCCGGATCCTGGAGTCTCCTGCTCCCGGGGTCCGGGCCGAGCCGTGTCCGGGCCTCAATATTCCGGCGGCTCGGTCGACCCGACGGGTCTGGATCAGCAAAGCATGCGCCTGCGTCGTTTTTGGATGCAGGCTTGTGAACCTAGTCGCGCACCGTCCAGCCGTCGGCCTCGCGCAGGGCGTTGTGGATGGCGGTGGCGGCGACGGCGGCCTCGGCCCCCGCGACCGCGATCTGGTTCAGGCCGCGGACGACGTCGCCCGCGGCATAGAGGCCCTTCACGCTGGTGGCCTGGTGGGCATCGACGAACAGGCGGCCGTCCTCGCCGACCCGCGCCCCCAGCCCTTCGGCAAGGTTCGCATTGGGCGAGGTCCCCAGCGCTGAATAGACGAGGTCGAAGCTGCGGAAGGTCCCGCCCCAGCTCAGGGCGGTGACCCGATCGCCCTCCAGCCGGACGTTGTCGATCGGGGCGCGGATCAGTTCGATCCCCATGCGCGCCATTTCTCCATGCTCGGTCAGGGCCTCGGCGGGCCCGACATGGATCAGCGTCACCCGATCGGAATAGGTGCGCAGGAAGGCCGCCTCGCGCACGCCCTTGTCGTCGTCGCCGATCACCGCCACCGCCTTGTCGATGGCTTCATAGCCGTCGCAGATCGGGCAGATGCGGACCAGGGCCCGTTCGATGGCGCGCTCGACGCCGGGCAGGTCGGGATGATGATCGACCACGCCGGTGGCCAGCAGCACCGCGCGGACGCGGAGGTTACGTCCGTTCAGGCGGGCGACGAAGCCGTCGCCGTCGCGCGCCAGATGCTCGACGCGTCCGGCCTCGATGACGGCGCCGTATTCCCCGGCCTGTTCGGTCATCCGTCTCAGGATGGCGTCGCCGGTGATGCCGCTGGGAAAGCCCGGCATGTTGTGGCTGAGCGGTATCCAGCAGGCGCGCGGCGCGCCCCCGTCAGCCACAAGCACGCGCCGCCGGAACCGCGCCAGATAGGTGGCCGCGGTGAGGCCCGCCGGACCGGCGCCGACGATCAGGACCTCGGCTTCGTTCACCGCGTGCGCCAGGTCGTCGGCCAGAAATCGGCCGGGACGCCCCAGCATTCCGTCATTTCGGACTCCGCACTCAGGACGAAACTCCGGCCCGTCCATGTCCAGGTCGAGGCTGTGCCGCAATCGCCGATGCCTCGCCCCTTGGAGAAGGCGGACAGGGTCCGGGTTCCGGCATCATAGCCGCCGTTGATGGTGCCCGCGCCGGTTTCGCCCCCCGCCGACGCCAGGCTGACGGCGCGCGGGTCCCGCCCGCCCGGCCCGGTCAGATACCAGTCGTGACCGACGTTGTAGGCCCCGGCGAAGCAGGGCACGGCCCAGAGTTCGGTCGAGGCGTCGAGCCGCGCGGACATGACCTCGTTGCTTACCGCAGTGTCCGCGGTCTCGGCCCGGCAGGCCTTGACCGCGGCCACGGCCTCCAGCGCCGGGGGAAGGGTCTGGCCGCTGTCGCCGAAACCGGTCTGGGCGATCGGCGGAGCGGCGATCACATGCGGCGCGGACTCCGGGCCGGGGACGGGCGACGGCGCGCCCGTTCCCTTGCGGACGAGGGCGGCGGGGGTGTTCAGCCGTCCCTGACGTTCGTCGATCCAGAGCATGGCCGCCGATGCTCCCGACAGGGACATCGTAACGGTCTCGCCGCCCGCCGCCAGCGTCAGGGTCTCGCCAGCCGCCAGACCGGAAGCGACGGCGGCCGCGTCGGCCGCGCGAACCTGCGCCACGCCGACGGGTTCGTGATCCCCGGCGACGGGCGCCGCGACATGGTTCCTACCGTCGAGGGTGAGGGTCATCGGGCCGGTCAACCCCTCGCCGCTGGTAGGCCAGAAGCCGACCGAAACGGTGCGCGCGCCATTCGGACCCGGCGCCGAGCCGACCCGCACCCAGCCTGTGCCCTCGCTGGCAGGCCCGAAGGCGACGCAGTCATTGGTGTTGTCGCAGACGGCCAGCCAGTCGCGGAATTTGCGGCTCTCGCTGCGCGCGCCCGAGGCCGCCGCGGCGTTCTCGGCGGACGCCGTCTGCGAGGGCGCAGAGGCCGCCGCCGTCTCATCCGCCGGCCCACACGCCGCCAGCGCCATGGCCGCCAGGCAAGCTCCCCCAAGATGCCGCATCATTCATCCCCCGTCTCGCCAGGCCCTGCGCCTTTCGGAACGATAACCGGAATCCGCGAGTGAGGTCTCCTCTTTATCGAGTCCCGGTGCGACGATCATTTTTCGTCGCGGAAGTCATGTCCGTCCGCGCCCTTTGCACCGGCCCGCGCGCGCCGCTATACCGCGCGCTCACTCCCCCATCCCCAGTCAAAGGCGAACACCCGCATGGCCAAGATCAAGGTCGCCAACCCCATCGTGGACATCGACGGCGACGAGATGACCCGGATCATCTGGCAGATGATCAAGGACAAGCTGGTCTTCCCCTTCCTGGACCTCGAGCTCGACTACTACGACCTCGGCATGGAGAACCGCGACGCCACCGACGATCAGGTGACGATCGATCGGCATGGAGAACCGCGACGCCACCGACGATCAGGTGACGATCGA
>NZ_LMFL01000036.1:24672-25049 GCF_001426805.1 Brevundimonas sp. Root1423 | reverse complement strand
CGCTCATATTCGCGCTCGACGTTCTGGTTGAAGGCGCCCGGGGTGCCGAAATGGTCGACCATGACCGAGTGGTCGATGACCAGATCGACCGGGTTCAGAGGATTGATGCGGGTCGGGTCGGCGCCGAGGGCGCTCATGGCGTCGCGCATGGCGGCCAGATCGACCACGGCCGGAACGCCCGTGAAGTCCTGCATAAGCACCCGGGCCGGGCGGAAGGCGATCTCGTGCTCGACCGAGCCCTTGTTCTCGGTCCAGGCGGCGATGGCGCGCAGGTCGGCCTCGGTGACGGAAACCCCGTCCTCGTTGCGCAGCAGGTTCTCCAGCAGCACCTTCATCGAGCGCGGCAGACGGGAAATCCCGGCCAGACCGGCTTCCTC
>NZ_LMFL01000036.1:0-24604 GCF_001426805.1 Brevundimonas sp. Root1423 | reverse complement strand
GACGGCATGGAGAGGCTTCCTCTGGTCAACGCCGCCCGACAATCCGGTTGCACGAACGCGCGGCTTGCGGCGGGGCGCACAGGTCCCCGACGCGCGCGGCGAACGCCTGCTGCGGCGAGGGCGGATATAGCGAGGGTTGCAGGCAAGGTCCATGTATCCACGATGGGCGTGTGGGTATTGAGAAACGTTCGCAGAAACCTTCTCCCTCCCCTTTATGGGGAGGGTGGTCGCGAAGCGACCGGGTGGGGAATTTCAGGCGTACCCCACCCTGTCGTCGCTGCGCGCCGACATCCCTCCCCACAAGGGGTGAGGGAGACCACATGATCACCGCCTCCGCCCTCACCGTCTCCCGCGGCGAACGCCTGCTGTTCCACGACCTGTCCTTCTCGCTCGCCTCCGGCGAAGCCCTGGCCCTGACCGGCGCCAACGGCGCGGGCAAGACCAGCCTGCTGCGCACCCTCGCCGGCTTCATCCGCCCCGACGCGGGGACCGTCGCCTTCGCCGAGGTCGAGCCGGCCGAGGCGCGGGCCAACCATATCCACTGGCTGGGTCATCTCGACGGGCTGAAGACCGGCCGCCGCGCCCGCGAGGAACTGACCTTCCAGGCGCAATGGTCGGGCGCTTCCGCCGACGGGATCGCCGCCGCCGTCGACGTGCTGGCGCTGGAGCCGCTGCTCGACCTCGAGGTGCGCAAGCTGTCGGCCGGCCAGCGCCGCCGCCTCGCCTTCGCCCGGCTGATCGCGGCGCCGCGTCCGATCTGGCTGCTGGACGAGCCCTTCGCGCCGCTGGACGCCCGCTGGCGGGCCGCGCTCGGCCTGCTGATGCAGGCGCATCTCGACAGGGGCGGCGGCCTCATCGCCGCCGTGCACGATCCGCTGCCGCTGCCCGCGCGCGCGCTCGACATCGGAGCCGGGCGATGAGGGCGCTGCTCATCCTGTGGCGGCGCGAACTCGCCCTGGCCTGGGCCGGCGGCGGGGGCCCCCTGCTGGCCTGCGGCTTCTTCCTGTGCCTGACCGTGCTGGTGCCGCTGGCGGCAGGCGGCGATCCGGCGGGGCTGAAACCCGTCGCGGGCGGGATCGCCTGGCTGGCCCTCGCCCTGTCTTCGATCCTGTCGCTCGAGCGCCTGTTCGAGCGCGACCATGAGGACGGCGCCCTCGACCTGATCACCCTCGGCCCCGTCCCGCTGGAGCTGGTGGTCCTGACCAAGGCCAAGGCGCAATGGCTGGCAGTCGGCGCGCCTCTGGCCATCACCGCCCCGGTCGCCGCGGTCACCCTCGGCCTGCCGCCCGCCCTCGCCCCGCTGGTCGGCCTGTCGGCCCTGATCGGCGCGCTCGGCTTCGCCCTGACCGGGGCGCTGGGCGCCGCCCTCGCCCTCGGCGCCAAACGCGGCGGCCTGCTGATCGCGGTCGTGGTCCTGCCGCTGTTCATTCCGCCGGTGGTGTTCGGCGCGGGGGCTCTGGAGCGGGCCACAAACGGGCTCGATCCGACGCCGGCCCTCGCCTTCCTCTTCGCCTACGTCCTGTTCGCCGGGGTGGTCACGCCCTTCGCGGCGGCGGCGGCGATCCGGAACGCACAGGGCTGAGCCTCGTCGCGGCCTAGCCGGAATCGATGGTGAACCCTTCGTGTCCCTGGTGATGAACCCGGGAATGGATCGGGGCCCGGCTTCGCCGGGAAAGGAGGACCGCTCAGGCCTTCTTGACGAACTCCGTCCGCAGCACCAGGCCGCGCACCTTGTCGACATTGGCCTCGATCTCGTCCGTGTCGCCGGTCAGGCGGATATTCTTCACCAGCGTGCCGCGCTTCAGGGTCACCCCGCCCGAGCCCTTGACCTTGAGGTCCTTGATCAGGGTCACGCTGTCGCCGTCGGCCAGGACGTTGCCGTTGGAATCCTTGGTCACATCGTCGGTCATGGCTCGCCTCTTTCCAGACGCGACGCTCTAGCACACGACAAGACGACGGGCTCAACCAGCGCGAAGCGCGATAGCGCACCAGGCCAGCCTCAAGTAGCGCGAAGCGCGATAGCCCACTAAGAACCTCCCTGATGTTCCTCGCCAACCCCGACCGCTTCCTGCGCTTCACCCGCCCGCTGACGCCGGCGCTGTGGGGGCTGGCCGCCGTCCTGCTGACTGTCGGAACCTGGCTCTCGTTCGCCGCGCCCGAGGACTATCAGCAGGGCGACACGGCGCGGATCATGTTCGTGCACGTGCCCGCCGCCTCGGTCGGGCTGATGATCTATGCGGCCCTCGGCGTCTCCAGCTTCTTCGCCCTGGTGTTCCGCCATCCGCTGGCCGACGCCGCCGCGCGCGCCGCCGCCCTGCCCGGGGCCGCCTTCACCGCCCTGGCCCTGATCACCGGCAGCCTCTGGGGCAAGCCGATGTGGGGCGCCTGGTGGGCCTGGGGCGACGCGCGGCTGATGTCGGTGCTGATCCTGTTCCTGTTCTACCTCGGCTACATGGCCCTGCGCGCCTCGATCGACGACGAGACGAAGGCCGCGCGCGCCGCCGCCGTCCTGGGACTGGTCGGGCTGGTCAATCTGCCGATCGTGAAATTCTCGGTCGACTGGTGGAACACCCTGCACCAGCCCGCCTCCCTGCTGAGGGCCGACGGCCCGGCCATGCCGGCCGCCTTCCTCGCTCCGCTTCTGACCATGATGGCGGCCTGGGGCGTCTTCTTCCTCGCCGTCTGGATCACCTCCATCCGCACCGAGATCGTGCGCCGCCGGGTTCTGACCCTTCGCGCCCGCCGCGCCCAGGAGGCCTGAGATGATCGACCTCGACATGGGCGCCTACGCCCCCTTCGTCTGGCCCGCCTGGGGCATCAGCGCCGCCGTGCTGGCGGCCCTCGCCGTCCGGGCCGTGATCGCCGCCCGCCGCTGGAACGCCGAGCTGAAGCGCCTCGACAACGACGCCGCCCCGGCCCCGACAGGGCGAAGCCCGGTGGAGCCCCGACCATGAGCCGCTGGGTCTCCCTCATTCCGCTGGTGATCCTGGCCGCCCTCGCGGTCCTGTTCGTCGGCTGGTCGCTGCAGCGCGACCCGGCGGTCAAGCCCGACGCCCTCGTCGGCCAGCCGGTCCCGGAAACCGTCCTGCCCATACTGAACGGCGTCATCCCCGGACCCGGCCACGTCGACCTGAAGACGGCCGGCGTCGGCAAGCCGATGCTGGTCAATGTCTTCGCCAGCTGGTGCCTGCCCTGCAAGGTCGAGCATCCGAAGCTGATGGCGCTGAAGGCGCGCGGCGTCGCCGTCGTCGGCGTCGCCTGGAAGGACGATCCCGCGGACACCCGTCGCTTCCTCGACGAACTGGGCGATCCCTATTCCATGGTGCTGGTCGACCGCGAGGGCCGCGCCGGGCTTGACCTGGGCATCTCGGGCGCGCCCGAGACCTTCGCGGTCAACGCCATGGGCGAGGTCGCGGCCAAGTCATCCGGCCCCCTCGTCGACGACGCCGAGGTCGAGCGGCTGGTCGACGCCATCCAGGCCCCGCCCCGCCCGCTGCCCACCGCAACACGGCGTTAACCCCTTTTCGACGGTTTTGATTAACCCTGTCGGCATGAGCGCGATTCGTCCCGACCTGATCTCGACCCTGTTCCCGGCGCATCCCGCCGGCGCCTCGCCCGTGCGCGCCTCGCGCTCGGACTTCTTCAAGACGGCGCTCGACGCCGTTCAGGGTCCGCCCGCCGGGCCGACCCTCCGCGCCGCCACGCCGCAGCCGACCGCCGCCGCCTTCGAGGACCGTCCGGCCCGTCCGGGCGCCCTGCTGGACATCCGCGTCTAGATATTCGGCCTTCACGCGAAAATGAGCGGCGCCTTTTCGCCTGCCGTGATTAACCTCGCCGCCATGCGCACAAGGGGCTGGATCATCCCTGCGGCGGCCCTCGCGGCCGCATTGCTGGCGGCGGGGGCGGGAGCCCAGCCGTCGCCGACGCGCGTGGCCCGCCGCGACGCGCCCCCGCCCGAGCCCGTGGTCGTCGAACTGTTCACCGCCCAGGGCTGCGCCGGCTGTCCCGAGGCCAACGCCCGGGTCGAGGCCGTGGCGGGCGAGCCCGGCGTCATCGCCCTGACCTACGCCGTCGACTACTGGGACTATCTGGGCTGGCAGGACACCTTCGCCCGGCCCGAGTTCGCCCAGCGCCAGCGCGCCTATCGCCGGCCGCTGCGGCTGCGCGACGTGTCGACGCCGCAAGTCGTGATCGACGGCCGCCGCCAGGTCGCGGGAGCGAGCGGCGCCGCCCTGCAGGGCGCCATCGACGAGGAGGCCGCGCGCCGCATCTTCCCGCCCGAGATCGAGTTCCGCGAGGGCGGCGACCGGGTCGGCGTCGGCTCGGGTCCGGCCCCCGCCGGCGGGGCCGAGGTCGTGGCCGTGCTCTACACCCCGGGCCCCCAGACGGTGGAGATCGCCCGCGGCGACAACCGCGGCCGCAGCGTGCGCCACACCAATGTCGTGCGTTCGGTCCGGACGCTGGGCGACTGGACCGGCCAGCCGCGCCTCTACGCCCTGCCCACCGCGCGCGATCCGGCCCAGGCGGTCGCCATCCTGGTCCAGGCCAAGGCCGACCGGCGCATCCTCAACGGCGCCGTCCTGCCGCCCGGCTAGGGCTCAGGCCCCGGCCTTTTTCGCGAAGCCCAGGGCCCCGGCGGCCAGCATCGGAACCTGGGCGGCCATGGTGCGGGCGTGGGCGCTGGCGGCGGTGCCGTCGCGCACCCTCCCGGCGATGCCCTGGCAGATGGCCGCCAGCCGGAACAGGTTGTAGGCGAACAGCCAGTCCAGAGTCTCCGGCCTCGCCCCGGTCAGCCGGGCGTAGCGCTCGACCGTCTCCTCGACGGAGGGGATGCCCAGCGCCTTGATGTCGGCGCCCGCCAGACCGTTGCGCGCCGTGGCCGGGATCACCCAGGCGATCAGCAGATAGGAAAAGTCCGCCATCGGATCGCCGAGGGTCGACAGCTCCCAGTCCAGCACCGCCCGCACCTCCGCCGCATCCGGGGCGAGGATCAGATTGTCGAGGCGGAAGTCGCCATGCACGATCCGCGTCGGGCCCGCGGGCGGCAGGGTGGCGGGCAGGAATTCGATCAACCGGTCCATGGCCGGGATCGGCTCGATCTCCGACGCCCGATACTGCTTGGTCCAGCGCCCGACCTGCCGTTCGAAATAGTTGCCCGGCCGGCCGTAGTCGCCCAGGCCGATGGCGGCGGGATCGAAGGCGTGCAGCGCCGCCAGCGCATCCACCTGGGCGTCATAGATGGCCCGCCGCTGCACCGGCTCCATGCCGGGCAGTTTCAGGTCCCACAGGATCCGGCCCTCGACCTTGTCCATGACATAGAACATCGAGCCGATGACGGCATCGTCCGTACACAGAGCATAGGGTCGCGCAACGGGATACCCCTGCCTGTGCAGGGCCGAGATGACGGTGAATTCGCGGTCGACCGCATGGGCGCTGGCCAGCAGCGTCCCGGGGGGCTTGCGGCGCAGCACATAGGTTCGCCCCGGCGTGGCCAGCTCATAGGTCGGATTGGACTGGCCGCCCTTGAACTGCCGCACCGTCAGCGGCCCGGCGTAGGCCTCGACATGGGCCGACAGCCAGCGATCCAGCGCCGCCTCGTCCAGGGCATAGCGGGGATCGACCTCGCGGGTGCCGGAGAAGGTCGCCTGGGCGTCGTCGAGGGGCTGGGTCATGCGTCTTCCGGATGGGCGGCGATGATGGCCGCGCGCACCGCGGCGCGCCAGCCCTTCAGCAGCCGTTCCCGCTCGCCCGCCTCCATTTTCGGCGTCCAGCGCGCCGGCGCCTCGACCGGATGGTCCTCCAGATCGCCGATCAGGCCGACGCCCAGGGCCGCCAGCTTGGCCGCCCCCAGCGCCGTCATTTCCTGGAACGCCGGGCGCTCGACCACCACCTCGCAAATGTCGGCCACGAACTGCATGGCGAAGGCGTTGGCGGTGACGCCGCCGTCGACCTTCAACACCTTGAGCCTCGGCGCCCCGTCCCTGGCCAGGGCGTCCAGCAGGTCGCGGGTCTGGTAGGCCAGGCTCTCCAGCGCCGCCCGCACCATATGCGCCGGACCGCTGTCCCGGGTCAGACCCGTGATCGTCCCCCGCGCCTCCGGCTCCCACCACGGCGCGCCCAGGCCGGTGAAACCGGGGACCAGATAGACGCCGCCGTTGTCCTTCAGCGTCTGCGCCAGCGCCTCCGACTGCCGCGACTCGCTGATCACCTTGAGCCCGTCGCGCAGCCACTGGATCGCCGACCCCGCCGAGAAGATCGACCCCTCCAGCGCCCAGGCCACGTCCCCGCCGACGGCGTAGCCGAGCGTACCCAGCAGCCGGCTGGTCGAGGCCACCGGCGCCGCGCCGACATTGGCGACCAGAAACGCCCCGGTGCCATAGGTGATCTTGGCGTCCCCCGCCTTCAGCGCCCCGTGCCCGACCAGCGCCGCCTGCTGGTCCCCGGCCGCGCCGTGGATCGGCAGGGCGGCGCCGAACAGCGACGGCTCGCAGTCCCCCAGAAGATCGGCGCACCCCCGGATTTCCGGCAGGACCGCCATCGGCACGTCGAACAGGTCGGCCAGATCGGGCCGCCATCGGCGGGTCGCCAGATCCATCAGCGAGGTGCGGCTGGCGTTGGTGGCGTCGGTGACATGGCTGACGCCGCCGGTCAGCTTCCAGATCAGCCAGGTCTCGATGGTGCCGACCTTGACCATGCCCGCCGCGGCCCGGTCCCGGGCGCCCGGAACCGCGTCCAGCAGCCAGGCGAATTTCGAGGCCGAGAAATAGGGGTCGAGGATCAGGCCCGTCGCCGCCTGCACCATCGGCTCATGTCCCGCGGCGGCCAGCCGGCCGGTGGCGGCGGCGGTGCGCCGGTCCTGCCAGACGATGGCGCGGTGCAGCGGCTCCCCGCTCGCCACATCCCACAGGACCGAGGTCTCGCGCTGGTTGGTGATGCCGATCGCCGCGAACCGTCCGACGCCGCCGGCCTTGCGAATGACCTCGCGGCAGGTCTGCAGCGTCGCGGTCCAGATTTCGCCGGCGTCGTGCTCGACCCAGCCCGATTGCGGGAAATGCTGCTCCAGCTCGATCTGGCTCACCGCGACGGGCCGCAGCCCGCCCTCGGGCGCGGCCTCGAAGGCGATGGCGCGGGTGGAGGTCGTGCCCTGGTCGATGGCGAGGATGAGAGACTTCATCGGGCGACGTTAGAACGCCCGCCCCAAACCTCAAACCGTGCATCCCGGCGAAGCCGCAACCCATTGGCCTCGGCCCGCGAGCCCGGTTCATCCCGAAGAACACCAAGGCTCACGAAGGACACGAAGGGGTCGGACCCAGGCACAGGTTTCCTTGTGCCCTTCGTCACCCTTCGTGCCCTTTGTGACGAACCTTCCGACCTTGGGAAGCCCGGCTTTCGCCGGGACAGGCGGACCGGTATGAGTCGGTCCATGCACACCGCCTCCTTCTCCGGCGTTCAGGACGCCGCCCGCCAGATCGCCGGTCACGCCGTCCGCACCCCCCTGATCGAGAGCCCGGCGCTGAACGAACGCGTCGGCGGCCGCGTCCTGATGAAGGCCGAGACCCTGCAGGTGGCCGGGGCCTTCAAATTCCGCGGCGCCTTCAACCGCATCAGCCGCCTGACGCCCGACGAACTGAAGCGCGGGGTGGTGGCCTATTCGTCCGGCAACCACGCCCAGGCCGTCGCCTGCGCGGCGCGATTGATGGGCGCCCGCGCCGTCATCGTCATGCCCGCCGACAGTCCGAAGGTGAAGGTGGACGGCGTGATCGCCTTCGGCGGCGAGGTGCGGATGTACGACCGCTACACCGAGAGCCGCGAGGCCATCGGCGAGGAGATCGCCGCCTCCCGGGGCTCGGTTCTGGTGCGCCCGTTCGACGATCCCTTCGTCATCGAGGGTCAGGGCACGACCGGCCTCGAGATCATCGAACAGGCCAAGGCCGCGGGCGCCGCCCCGCTGGACCAGCTGGTCTGCGGCGCCTCGGGCGGAGGCCTGATCGCCGGCATCAACCTGGCCATGGCCGCCCTGGCCCCGCACGTGCCGGTGATCGCGGTCGAGCCGCGGCACTACAACGACATGCAGCTGTCGATCGCGGCGGGTCAGAGGGTGACCTATGCGCCGGCCCCCGGCACCATCTGCGACGCCCTGATGACCGACCGGCCCGGCGAGCTGACCTTCCCCATCAACCGCCGCGTCGACAGGGTCGAGACCGTGTCCGACGCCGAGGTGGCCGAGGCCGTCCGCTACGCCTTCCACACCCTGAAGCTGGTGGTCGAGCCGGGCGGCGCGGTGTCGCTGGCCGCCGTCCTGGCCGGCAAGGTCGAGACCCGCGGGCGCGCCACCGCCCTCGTCCTGTCGGGCGGCAATGTCGACCCGGCCCTGTTCGCCGCCATCATCGAAGACCGTTTCACCCCGGTCGCCTGAGGAACCGTCCATGAGCCGCACCGAACGCAAGGGTACGCCCACCCCCGTCGCCGACCTGCCCGGCCTGATCGGCCAGGAGGTCGGCGTCAGTCGCTGGATCCGCGTGGATCAGGCCCGCATCAACGCCTTCGCCGAGATCACCGAGGACCGGCAGTTCATCCACGTCGATCCCGTGGCGGCGGCGAAAACCCCGTTCGGGGGCACGATCGCCCACGGCTTCCTGACCCTCAGCCTGCTGTCGGCCATGACCTATGACGCCGTCCCGCCGCTGGAGGGGGTGGTGATGGGCGTCAACTACGGCTTCGACAAATTGCGTTTCCTCGCCCCCGTGCTGACCGGGTCAAACGTCCGTGGACGGTTCAAGCTCCTGTCCGCCGAGGACAAGGGCGGCGGCCGCTGGCTGCTCAAGCACGAGGTCACGGTCGAGATCGAGGGGGCGGACAAGCCCGCGCTGGTGGCGGAATGGCTGGGGATGCAGGTGGTGGGACAGGGTTGATCCTGCATCCCGGCGAAGCCGGAACCGATGCGTCGTGGTTCGAAGCCCGGAGGTTCATCACAAAGGACACCAAGGGTCAGGAGGGGCACGAAGGTATCAGCGCCGGGCACGGGCCCCTTTGTGCCCTTCGTGGAGTCGCTTCGTGTGCTTTGTGATGAATCTTCGGACCGCCGGGCCCCGCCGGAAAGCCCGGCTTTCGCCGGGATGAGCGTTATGGAGGCAGGCCTAGCCCTCCCCCAGACACCGCAACGCCACTTCCAGGTTCCTCAACCCGTCCTCGCCCGTCACCGCCGGGGGCTCGCCGGTGCGGATCGCGTGGGCGAAGGCCTCCAGCTCCTTCTTCAGCGGCTCGGCCGGCCAGCTGTTGACGGCGCGGGTCTGGTAGGAGCCGTCGGGCTGCTGACCGAAATACTCCGTGACCTGACGGGTGATCAGGTCGGCGACCACGAATTTGTTCCTCGTGGCGACCTGCAGGGTGCGCACCTTGTAGGGCGTGACCCAGTTGGTCGTGATGTGGGCGATGGTCCCGTTCTCCAGCCTGAACTGCAGCAGGGCCGTGTCCTCGCGCTCGGCCTTGGTGCGGGCCAGCTGGGGCTGGACCTCGACGATCTCGGACTCCGTCAGATGACGGATGATGTCGATGTCATGCACCGCCAGATCGATGACCACCCCGACCTCGCCCATGCGCGGCGGGAAGGGTCCGACGCGGGTGATCTGGATCGAGATGACGTCCTCGCCGTCGATGGCGCGCTTGACCGCCTCGACCGCCGGATTGAAGCGTTCGACCTGGCCGACCATGAGCACGCGGTTGTTGGCCATGGCCGCGTCGATCAGGCGCCGGGCGTCGGCGACGGTGGCGGCGATCGGCTTTTCGACCAGCACATGCACCCCGGCCTCCAGCAGGGCGACGCCCAGGTCGGCGTGGTGCCGGTTGGGCGTGGCGACCACGGCGGCGTCCAGACCGGCGGCGATGAAGTCCGCCGCCCTGGTGAAGGCCGCGGCGTCATACAGGCCGGCCACGCCCCCGGACGTCGCGGCGTCCGGGTCGAAGACGGCGGTCAGGTCGAAGTCGCGGATGTCCGACAGCACGCGGGCGTGGTTGCGCCCCATGACGCCGACGCCGGCGACGCCGATCCTGAGCGGGGGAAGATGTTGGGTCATGCGCGAACCTTAGTCGAAGCTGGCGACCGCCGCGATGATCCTGTCCTGCGTCGCCTCGTCGAGGTCGGCGTGCATGGGCAGGCTGATCACCCGCTGCATCAGCCGTTCGGTCACCGGCAGACCCTGCGGCCCGCGCGGATACCGATCGTAGGCCGGCTGCAGGTGCAGCGGGATCGGATAATAGACCGCGGTCGGCACGCCCTGGTCCTTCAGATGCGCCGCCAGACCGTCGCGGTCCTCGTGCTCGATCGTGTACTGGGCCCAGTTGGAGACGTTTCCGGCGGGCACGTCCGGCACGGCCGCCACGTGCGCGCGCAGACCTTCATTGTAGCGGGCGGCGATGCGGTTGCGCCATTCGATCTCCTGACCGAAGACCTTCAGCTTCTCGATCAGGACGGCGGCCTGGATGGTGTCCAGACGGCTGTTCAGGCCGATGCGCATGTTCAGGTATTTGGGGTCGTGGTCGAAGGTCTTGCCTTCCAGATCGCGCGCCACCGCCTTGCCGTGCACGCGCAGGGAATCGATCATCTGGGCCAGGTCGTCGTCATTGGTCAGCACCGCCCCGCCGTCGCCGTAGCAGCCCAGGGGCTTGGCCGGGAAGAAGCTGGTGGTGGTGATGTCGGCCCATTTCAGCGGATGCTCGCCATCAATGGTGCAGCCGAATCCCTGGGCCGAATCCGCGATCAGTTTCAGGCCGTACCTGTCGCAGATCGCCTTGATGGCCGGGTAGTCGGCGGGCTGGCCGAACAGGTCGACGGCGATGACCACGCGCGGCTTCAGCCGGCCTTCCTTCAGTGTCGCCTCGATGGCCGCCTCGAGATGGCCGGGGTCCATGTTGTAGGTCGTGGCGTCGACGTCGATGAACACCGGCTCGGCGTCGAACCACGGCACGATCTCGGCGGTGGCGGCGAAGGTGAAGCTGGGCGTGAAGACCGCATCGCCGCGCCCGATCCCCCAGGCCATCAGCGGCAGGGCCAGGGCGTCGGTGCCGTTGGCGCAGCCCAGGGCGTGTTTCGCCTGGCCGAAGGCGGCGAGGTCGGCTTCGAACTGGCGCACCTGCGGCCCCATGACCCAGGCGCCGGCGACGACGGCCTCCTGCACCGCGGCCTCGATCTTGCCGTTCAGGCGAAGGCGCTGGGCCTGCAGGTCGATGAAGGGGATGGTCATGGCGGCTTGGTCCTCCGGTCGCGCATGGCGAAAGCGACGCCGCCCCGGAGGGCGACGCTTTGGTCGCGCCTCCTACCAAATCGGACGCCGCCACGCCAAACCGCCGCCCGTCACTTCGCGTGACGGGTTGCAACGAGGGTGTACGGCGCCGTATGCGCAACGACCATGACCACCGGCGTTCCCGCCGTGTTTCTCGATCGCGACGGCGTGCTGATCGAGGACACCGGCTATCCCCATCTGGAAGAGCATCTGCGCCTGACGCCCGGCGCGGGCGAGGCCGTGCGGCGCCTGAACCAGCTGGGCTATCTGTGCGTCATCGTCACCAACCAGTCGGGCGTGGCGCGCGGCCTGTTCACCGAAGAGCAGATGAAGGCGTTCAACGCCCTGATCGTGCGGCGGCTGGCGGCCCGGGGCGCGATCATCGGCGCCGTCTACGCCTGCCCCTTCCATTCCGAGGGCCGGGTCGAGGCCTGGATCCATCCGGACCATCCCGACCGCAAACCCAATCCCGGCATGATCCTGAGGGCCGTCGCCGATCACAATATCGACCCGGCGAAGAGTTTCCTGATCGGCGACCAGGCGTCCGACCTGGAGGCCGCCCGGCGCGCCGGCGTCCCCGGCTTCCTGTTCGAGGGCGGAGATCTGGACGCCTTCGTCCGGGACCTGCTCGGCCATTAGCCGCAGCCCCGGCTGTGGGATTTCCTTCCCTGATGAAATAAGCTGGGGTCTGACCGCCCGGAGCCTCGCATGACCCAGACCTTCGCCGACCGCCGCTGGACCAGCGCCGACGGCCTCAGCCTCTACGCCCGCGACTATGCGGCGGCGGCGGGTCCCGCGAAACTGCCGGTCATCGCCATCCATGGGCTGACGCGCAATTCGGCGGATTTCGACGCCATCGCCCCCCTGATCGCCCAGAGCGGCCGCCGGGTCCTGGCCGTCGACATCCGCGGCCGCGGCCGGTCCGACCGCGCGCCGGACCCGATGACCTACCAGCCCGCGACCTACGCCCAGGACGTGCTGGCCCTGCTGAACCAGTCGGGGATCGAGCGCGCCGTCTTCCTCGGCACCTCCATGGGCGGCCTGATCACCATGGCCCTGGCCGCCATCCGTTCGAAGGTCATCGCCGGCGCCATCCTCAATGACATCGGCCCCGAGGTGGCGAAGGAGGGGCTGATGCGCATCGCCGCCTATTCCGGCCAGCCCGTCGACACCCCCGGCTGGCCCGAGGCCGCGGCCTATGTGAAGACGATCAACGCCGTCGCCTTCCCCCATTATACGGACGCCGACTGGGACGCCTTCGCCCGCCGCACCTTCAGGATCGGGACCGAGGGCGCGCCGGTGCTGGACTATGATCCCGACATCGCCGTGCCGATCCGAGCCGCCGGCGCGAAAGCCCTGGTCCCCAACCTGTGGCCGATGTTCAACCGCCTGGCCAGGGGCCGTCCCGTCCTGCTGGTGCGTGGCGAAAACTCGGACCTGCTGAGCCCCGGGATCGCGGCGAAGATGCGCAAGCGGGCCCCGAAGATGGACTATGTCGAGGCCCCCGGCATCGGCCACGCGCCCATGCTGGACGAGGCCGAGGTCAAGGCGGCGATCTTCCCGTTCCTGAACGAGCTGCCCTGAACGAGGCAGCAGGCAGCAGCAGATCGGGCCGCTCTATTCCTGCTGCATGATCCCTAATCCGGAACGTTGGCGTCCAGCTCGTCCAGCCACACCCGCGCCGTGGCGTCGGACGGCGCGCGCCAGTCGCCGCGCGGCGACAGCGAGCCGCCGGTCACCACCTTGGGCCCGTTGGGCAGGGCCGAGCGCTTGAACTGGCTGGTCTGGAAGAAGCGGAACAGGAATTTCCGCAGCCACGCCTTGATCACCGGCAGGTCATAGGCGACCCGCTCGGCCTCCGGCGTGTCCGCCGGCCAGTGGCCGGTCGCCGCGTCCTTCCACGCCTGGTGCGCCAGATACGCCACCTTCGACGGCCTCAGCCCGAAGCGGGTGACGTAGAACAGGAAGAAGTCGTTCAACGCATAGGGGCCGACGGTCTCTTCCGTGGACTGAATCTTTCCGTCCGCGCCTGCGGGCACCAGTTCGGGCGAGATTTCCGTGTCGAGGATGGCGCGCAGCGTCGGGCTGGCGTCCGCGCCGACCAGTTCCTTCGCCGCCACCCAGCGGATCAGGTGCCGGATCAGGGTCTTGGCCACCCCGCCGTTGACGTTGTAGTGGCTCATGTGGTCGCCGACGCCATAGGTGGCCCAGCCCAGCGCCAGCTCCGACAGATCGCCCGTGCCCAGCACGAAGGCATGGTGCCGATTGGCCAGGCGGAACAGATAGTCCGTCCTCAAACCGGCCTGCACGTTCTCGAAGGTGATGTCATGCACCGGCTCGCCCATGGCGAACGGATGGCCGATGTCGTTCAGCATCCGGGTCGCCGCCGGACGGATGTCGATCTCGGACCCAGTGATCCCCAGCGCCTTCATCAGGGTCCAGGCGTTGGACCTGGTCCCTTCCGAGGTGGCGAACCCGGGCAGGGTGAAGCCCAGGATGTTCGACCGCGGCAGATTCAGCCGGTCGAACGCCCGGCAGGCGACCAGCAAGGCCTGGGTCGAATCCAGCCCGCCCGAGACGCCGATCACGACGCGCTCGCCGTTGGTCGCCTTCATCCGGCGCATCAGGCCCTGGACCTGGATGTTGAAGGCCTCGTAGCAGTCCTGGTCCAGCCGCGCCGGGTCGTCGGGCACGAAGGGGAAACGGTCCAGCGGACGGATCAGGTCGCCGGAAGCGCGCCCGCGCCCGGCGTCGCGAATGGAAACGTCGATGAAATCGCCCGGCTTCACCTCTCGCCGCGTGCAATCGGCGAAGGTGCCGTTGCGCTGGCGTTCGAGGCCGATCCGCTCGACGTCGATGTCGGCGATGGTCAGGTGGCTCTCCATCGAGAACCGCTCGCCCTCGGCCAGCTTCGCGCCCAGTTCGTGGATCGTGGCCTGTCCGTCCCAGGCGAGGTCGGTGGTGCTTTCGCCCCAGCCCGAGGCGGTGAAGACGTAGGCGGCCATCGCCCGCGCCGATTGGCTGGACGACAACATGGCCCGGTCGTCGGACTTGCCGATCACCACATTGGACGCCGAGAGGTTCAGCAGGATGCGGGCGCCGGCGAGCGCCTGACGGGTCGAGGGCGGAAGCGGAGCCCAGTAATCCTCGCAGATCTCCGCGCCGAAGACGAAACCCGGCCGGTCCTCAACGCTGAAGATCAGATTGGCGCCGAAGCCGGTGCAGAAGCCGGCCAGATTGCAGCCGCTGCCGGAATACAGCTCAGGCGAGGCGGCGGAGAACCAGCGCTTCTCATAGTACTCCCGGTAATTGGGCAGGTAGGTCTTGGGGACGACGCCCCAGAGCCAGCCGTGGGACATGACCACGGCGGTGTTGTAGAGCCGCTCCTCGTGCCGGACGGGGGCGCCGATGACGGCGATGACGCCGACGTCCTTCGTCTCCTGGGCGATGCGGTCGATCTGCCGCTCGACCTCGTCCAGCAGGGCCGCCTGCATCACGAGGTCGTCGATGGCGTAGCCGCTCAGCGACAGCTCCGGAAACACGATCAGGTCCACGCCCTGCGCGCCCGCCTGACGGATCAGGGCGATGTGTTCCTCCGCATTGGCGACCGGGTCGGCGGTGTGCACCACCGGCGTCGCGGCGGCCACGCGGACGAAGCCGTGGGCGGCGGGGGAATGGAACGGGTGGGGCTTGGTCAAGGGCGGGCTTCCTGGCTCAGGGCGTTCTAGCGTGACAACGCGCGGCGGTCACTCCTGGCGCCCCCCCGATCCCGGCTCCCGGACCGTTATCCTCGGGCTTGACCCGAGGATCGGACCGTCCGGTGCTCGGTCAGGGAACCNCGTCCGGCGCTCCGTCGTTGAACGTGGGGACCCACCCGCGTGGCCGTCTCAACCGCATAGCCCGGCCCGACGTCTGATCCTCGGGTCAAGCCCGAGGATGACGGAAGGAGGGAAGGCGACGCGAGATAACGTGACGCGCCCGCATTGCCCCGCTAAAGCCAACCCATGAACGACACGCCGAAAAAGGGCTGGCTCTCGCGCCTGAGCGAGGGCCTTTCCCGCTCCTCGAAACAGATGACCGAGCAGGTCGTCGCCGCCTTCGTCAAGGAACCGCTCTCCGAAGCCGCCCTCGACCAGCTGGAAGAGCACCTGCTGGAGAGCGATCTGGGGCCGGCCGCGACCGACCGCATCGTCGCCCGCTTCCGCGAACTGCGCTTCGGGACCGGCGCCAACGAGCGCGAGGTCAAGGAAGCCCTGGCCGAGGCCGTCGCCGCCGAACTGGTCAACCACGAGGCCCGTTACGAGCCCTTGTCGGGCCCCCGCCCCTTCGTCACCCTGTTCGTCGGCGTCAACGGCTCGGGCAAGACCACCACCCTCGGCAAGATCGCCGCCGACCTGACCGGCCAGGGCGCGAAGGTGATGATCGTGGCCTGCGACACCTTCCGCGCCGCAGCCCGCGAGCAGCTCAAGGTCTGGGCCGAACGCGCCGGCGCGACCTTCGAAAGCCGCCGCGACGGGGCCGATCCCGCCGGCCTCGCCTTCGACGCCTACACCCGGGCCCGGGCCGAGGGCTATGACGTGGTCCTGATCGACACCGCCGGCCGGCTGCAGAACAAGTCGGCCCTGATGGACGAACTGCTCAAGATCGTGCGCGTGCTGAAGAAGATCGATCCGGAGGCCCCGCATGAGACCCTGCTGGTGCTCGACGCCACCGTGGGCCGCAACGCCCTCGCCCAGGAACAGATCTTCGGCCGCACCGCCTATGTCTCCGGCCTCGTCATGACCAAGCTGGACGGCACGGCGCGCGGCGGCGTTCTGGTGCCCGTCGCCCAGGCCTCGGACGCCCCGATCAAGCTGATCGGGGTGGGCGAGGGGATCGACGACCTGCAACCCTTCGACGCGCGGGCCTTTTCAAGATCACTGGTGGGGCTTGAGGACTGACGCATGAATGACGCCGAGACCCTGCCGCCGCCGGCGCCGAAGGAGTCCCGCCTGCGCCAGGCGGTCGATTTCAGCGGCCTGCTGGCCTTCGGCCTCGCCTTCCTGGTGATGCGTCTGCGCGGCCTGGACGGCGACGCGGCCCTGGTCAACGCCACCTGGTTCCTCGTCGCGGGCTCCGCCATCGGCGTCGCCATCGGCCTGATCGTCGAGAAGCGACTGGCCCTGCTGCCCCTGCTGGTCGGCGGATTCGCCCTGGTCTTCGGCCTTCTGACCCTGTTCACGGGCGACGGCCTGTGGGTCAAGCTCAAGGTCACCATCCTCAACACCTGCCTCGCCATCGCCCTGCTGGGCGGCCTGTGGCTCGGCAAGCAGCCGCTGCGGGCCCTGCTCGGCACGGTGATCCCGATCAATGACCGGGCCTGGCGCGTCCTGACCTTCCGCTACGGCCTCTTCTTCCTGGCGGTCGCCATCGTCAACGAACTGGTGCGCAGCGAGGCCCTCGTCGGCTGGGCGGCCGCCCGCATGGGCCGCGGCGACATCGATCCGGCCGACGTCTGGGTCAGCTTCCGCGGCGTGCTGTGGGTCGCTTCCTCGGTGTTCGGCCTGTCGCAGATTCCGCTGATCATGAAAAACCTCACCTCGACCGACGCCCCGGTCGATCCCATGGCGCCGGCCGAGCCGGACCGGGCGCCGTGAACCGCCGCCGGATCGTCCGTCGTCAAACCGTAAAACGCGGCTGCTAGCTGTAGCGTCACACCGAGGGGATACGGTCCATGGTCAAGTCCGGAAACAAGGCGAAACGCGGCGGCGGACTGGGCGCCTCGCCCAGCCATCTGATGCACCGCGTGCTGCAGCTGGCGCTCGACATCTATTCCGAAGAGACGGGCGCGGACGGCCTGACCCAGCGTCAGTTCGCCGTGCTTGAGGCGGTCAGCCACAAGTCCGGCCTGACCCAGACCGATCTGGTCCGCGCCACCGGGATCGACCGCTCGACCCTGGCCGATCTGGTCTCGCGCATGACGACCAAGGGTCTGCTGGACCGCGAGAAGTCGGCCATCGACGCCCGCGCCAAGGCGGTGCGGCTGTCCGTCGCCGGTCAGGCCGCGCTGGACGCCGCCCGACCGAAGGTCGAGGCCGCCGACAAGCGGATCATGGCCCTGCTGCCCAAGGGCAAGCGCGACGGCTTCCTCGACCTGCTGGCCGAACTGGCCGGCGAGGCCGACGCCGCCCCGGCCAAGGCCAAGGCCGACGCCCGCGCCGCCAAGAAGGCCGCGCGCGAGGCGAAGAAGGCCGAAAAGCTGGCGAAGAAGGCGGACAAGCCGGCCAAACTCCCCAAGGCCGAAAAACCGGCCAAGGCCCCCAAGCCGAAGAAGACCAAGGTGGTGGAACCGGCCTGACGGGCGGGCCCTTCCCCCATTTCGGGGGAAGGTGGCAGGCGAAGCCTGACGGATGGGGGCTCTGCCCGCATCCAGACCGGTGGGCGCAAACGCGCCGCCGGCAGCCCCCGTCCGAGCCGCTCCGCGGCCCACCTTCCCCCCGAGATGGGGGAAGGCCGGTTTGGCTCAATCCATCAGCTGCTGGCTCAGATACACATAATGCCTTGCCCACCGCCTCGCGTTGGCGACCGGGTCGGCGTCATTGGAATGCCCGCCTGACGTCTCTTCGTAATACAGATGGTCGTGCCCCTGCTCGGCCAGGCGGGCGGCGAATTTGCGCGCATGGCCCGGATGCACCCGGTCGTCGCGCGTGTTGGTGGTGATGTAGACGCGCGGATACTCCGCCTCCGGACGAAGCTGCTGATAGGCGGAATAGCGGGCGATCCAGGCCGCCTCCTCGGGGATGCGCGGATCGCCGTACTCCCCGATCCACGAGGCCCCGGCGGGCAGTTCGTGGTAGCGCAGCATGTCGATCAGCGGGCTCTCGATCACCGCCGCGTTGAACAGCTCCGGATGCTGGGTGATCGACACCGAGGTCAGGACCCCGCCGTTCGACCGGCCGTAGATGCCGGTGCGGCGCGGCGAGCTGATCCCGCGCGTCTGCAGGTCCCGCGCCACCGCCGCGAAATCGTCGAAGGCCAGCTGCCGGTTTTCCTTCAGCACGCCCTGGTGCCAGGCCGGCCCGAACTCGCCCCCGCCGCGGATGTTGGCGTTGACGTAGACCCCGCCGTTCTCGAGCCACAGCTTGCCCATCTCGGGGATGTAGATCGGCGGCTTGGACACCTGGAACCCGCCATAGCCATAGATGATCGTCGGGGCGTGCCCGTCCATGACCAGGTCCTTCGGCCGGACCACGAAATAGGGGATCTTCGTCCCGTCCGACGACGTCGCCTCGAACTGCTCGACCACATGGGTCGAGGCGTCGAAGCGGGCGGGCGCGGCGCGCAGAACCTCGGCGGTCCCGGCCCGCGCATCGGCGAGAGCGAGCGTCGAAGGCGTCAGGAAGCCTTCATAGGAATAGAAGATGCGGCCCGACTCCCGGCTGGACGAGCCCAGATGAACGGCGGCGTTTGCCGGCGCCGGCAGGGCGGTTTCGGGCCAGCCGAATTCGCCGCGGTTCTGGAACACGGCCGTCCGGCCACGGACATTGTCATAGATGCTGGCGACGATCCGATCGTCCATGACCGCCACATCCTCGACCGACTGACGGGCCGTCGGGGTGAACACCGTCTCGGCGGCGTTGGAGACGATTATCTCGTCGGGTCCGAGCGGACGAAGCTTGTCGATGACGACCGCCATCAAGGCGCCGGCGGGAATCACGTCGTCGTCCCGGCTCCACGCTTCGTCGAGCGTGAGGACCAGCCGCCCATCCATCATGCCGCGAATGCTGACCCGCTCGGGCAGGCTCAGTTTCACCGGTGTCCCGTCCACCAATTCCCACGTCTCGCTGCGGAAGGTGTCGAGCGGCCGGTTGATCAGCACGCCAAGCACGATCCCGTCCCTGTCGCGATAGACCGACGGGCTGACCCCATACCCCCCGTCGCCGATATCCCCGCGATAGACCTCGGTCGCCTGCGCCAGCGTCTGGCCGCGCTTCAGCGACTTGACGATGAAGGGATAGCCCGACTCCGTCAGCGTGTTCGGCCCGAAGTCCGTGGCCACCAGCAGCGTGTCCCGGTCCAGCCATTCCAGCCGGTGCTTGCCCTCGGGCAGGATGAAGCCGTCCTCGACCCACAGCCCCGTAGACGTATCGAACTCGCGCACCACCACCGCGTCCTTGCCGCCGTCGGACAGACTGACCAGGCAGCGCGTCTCGTCGGGCGCCAGACAGTCCGCGCCCTTCCAGACCCAGTCCCTGCCCTCGGCCCGCGACAGGGCGTCGATGTCCAGCATCGTCTCCCACCGGGTGTTCGCCGAGCGGTAGCTGTCCAATGTCGTGCGCCGCCACACGCCTTTCGGATTGGCCGCGTCCTGCCAGAAATTCCCGATCCCCTCGCCGAGGAAGCTCGGGCTCGGGATCCGGTCCGTCGCCGTCAGGATCGCCTCGGCCTGCCGGCGGAACGGCTCATAGCGCCGGTCGCCCTCCAGCGCCGCCAGCGCCCGCCGGTTGGACTCCGCCACGAAGGCCATGGCCTCGGCTCCGTTGACCTCTTCCAGCGCCAGATGGTCGTCGGCGGCGCGCACCCCGGCGGGGGTCAGGTCGGCCGGCATGTGCGGCGGGGGAGCGGCCGGCATGACGGACGGAACCTCGGCGATATCCAGCGGCCGGATCGGAACAACCGGATCGGGCCCGGCGGCGCAGGCCGCGAGCACAAGCGCCGGGATCGCGGCGGCCAGGATCAGGTGACGCATTTTCAACTCCGCTCATCCCGGCAACCCGACGGGCGGCGCGTAGCAGCCAGCCGGGACCCAGACCTTTGGGCGATCGGCGCCGCCCACGCTTGCCGTCTCTCGATCCCAGCCGCCGATGCCTCACGAAGGCGCTGGGTCCCGGCTTGGCCGGGATGAGCGTATGGTCCCGGGCTATTCCGGCGCGGGAATCTGCGTGTCCATCAGCCGCCGCGTCAGATAGGTGTATTCCAGCGCCAGRCGCCGGGCGGTCTCGCGCAGGTTCGCCCCCGCCGCATGGCCSCCGTCGGTGTTCTCGTAGAACAGCACCGGATAGCCCAGCTCCTCCAGCCGCGCCGCCGCCTTGCGGGCGTGRCCCGGATGGACGCGGTCGTCCTTGGTCGAGGTGTGGATGAAGACCTCGGGRTAGGGCTGGTCCGCGCGCAGGTTCTGATAGGGCGAATAGCGCTCGATCCAGGCCCGCTCTTCCGGCACGTCCGGATTGCCGTACTCGGCCATCCACGAGGCCCCGGCCAGCAGCTTGTGGAAGCGCAGCATGTCGAACAGCGGCACCTGGATGACCGCCGCGTTGATCAGGTCCGGCCGCTGGGTCAGCATCGCCCCCATGAACAGCCCGCCCTGCGAGCCGCCCATGATGCCCAGCTTCGGCTGGCTGGTCACGCCGCGCGCGATCAGGTCCAGCGCCACGGCCTGATAGTCCTCGTGCGCCCGCTGGCGGTTCTGCTGCAGCGCCGCCTGGTGCCAGTTGGGGCCGAACTCGCCGCCGCCGCGGGTGTTGGCGATGACATAGACGCCCCCGCGCTCGAGCCACAGCTTGCCGACCGTGGCCGAATAGCCGGGCAGCAGCGACGACTGGAAGCCGCCGTAGCCGTACAGCAGGGTCGCGTTCGAGCCGTCCATGGCCATGTCGCCGCGATGGACGACGAAATAGGGGATCATCGTCCCGTCGGCGCTGCGGGCCTCGAACTGGTCGACCGTCATCCCCTCGGCGTTGAACTTGGCCGGCAGGGATTTGGTCAGGTCCGCCTCGCCCGTCGCCGCATCGGCCAGGAACAGGCTGGAGGGGTTCAGATAGCCGGTGACGCTGACGAACACCTGGTCGTCGCGCTCGCTGGCCGAGCCGACGCCGACCGAGACGTTCTGCGGCAGGTCCAGCCGGGTGCGGCTCCATTCGCCGGCCGGGTTGGGCTCATAGACATAGACCGAGCCGCGCACGTTCTCGTACAGGGCCACGACCAGTTTGTTGCGGGTGTTGGAGATGCCCTCGATGGCCTCGCGCGGCCCGGGGCGGATGACCAGCTGCGCCTGCACGGTCGGGTCGGCCATCCAGGCCGCCAGATCATAGGCGATGACGTCGCCGGTCTTGAATTCCTGACCCGACGGCGCGGTCCAGTCCTGATCCGTGGTGAAGACCATCTGTCCACGGACAAGCGCATTGATGTTGGACTTGGCCGGCAGCTCCAGCTTCGTCGTCGTGCCGTCGGCGTTCAGCCGGTGGGTCTCGCCCTCATAGAAGCTGACGCCGCGGTTGATCAGGGTCGCCCGCACCACGCCGTCCGCGTCGCGCAGCGTATAGCCCGAGACCGAGACATCGGTCGGCTGGCCGGTGAACACCGTCTGGGCCTGATCGATCGTCTGGCCGCGCTTCAGCACCTTGACGATCATCGGATAGCCCGAGCTGGTCAGGGTGCCCGGGCCGAAATCGCGCGCGATCAGCAGGGTGTCCGCGTCCACCCACGACGCCCCGCCCTTGGATTCCTCGAGCACGAAACCGCCCTCAACCCAGGTGCGGGTGGCGCGGTCGAACTCGCGGATGGTCACCGCATCCTTGCCTCCGTCCGACAGGGAGACGAGGCAGCGGGTCTCCTCGGGCGGCAGGCAGGTCGCGCCCTTGTAGACCCAGTTCTTGCCCTCGGCCGCGGCCAGGGCGTCGAAGTCGAGGATGGTCTCCCACTGCGGCGCCTCGGTGCGGTAGCTGTCCAGCGTCGTGGTGCGCCAGATGCCGCGCACATGCTCGGCGTCCTGCCAGAAATTGTCGATCGTGCCGTCGTGATTGAAGCCCGGCGACGGGATCCGGTCGCGCGACTGGACGATCTCCAGCGCCTGCTGGTGCAGGGTCTGGAAGCGCGGATCGCCGCGCAGCACGCCCAGCGAATGCTCATTGTGGGCGTTGACCCAGGCCATGGCCCGCTCGCCGTCGATCTCTTCCAGCCACAGGTAGGGGTCGGTCGCGTCCGAGGTCGCGAAGCCGCCCGAACTCCCGGCGACGGCCGGGGCGGGAACGGAGGTCTGGGCCATGGCGGCGCTCGAAAGGGCGGTGGAAGCGAGAAGCGCGGCGAGCGCGGCGGTGCGGATCATGTGGTGTCCCCGACGGAAGTCGGGCGGCACCTTACCGGGCGACGGGCCCGCCACAAGCTGGAGCGGACGGAGGTTACGGCTTTGTCATGTTGGAAGGGGGTCCAGGTTCCAGGGGCCAGGTTCTCGGGAAGAAGATCGACGCCGCCCCAACCCCTGACCCCTGGCCCCTGGAACCTGGCCCCTCCCCTTCACGCCCCCTCGTCCGGGATGCACAGAATCTCCCCGCACGCCTTGCAGTGCACCGCGTCCGGATCGTGTTTCTGCAGGCCGCAGACGGGACAGGGAAACCGGATCTTGTGCGGCTTGAAGATGGTCTGGGCCAGACGCAGGAACAGGGTGATGCCGGTCAGCATGACCACGATCGACAGCACCCGGCCCCAGTTGCCGGGCAGGGTGATGTCGCCGAATCCGGTCGTCGTCAGGGTCGCAACGGTGAAATACAGGGCGTCCAGATAGCCGCTGATGCCGGGATGGCTGCCGCGGAAGGTGGCGTAGACGAAGCCGGTCACGACGAAGATGAAGGTCACCAGCGAGGCCAGCGCCCGGGTGATCTCCTCCACCCGCGTGTCGTCGTATTTGCGCCCCACCGTCCGCCAGAAGAACTCCGAGTTCAGCAGGGTCCACAGCCTGAGCAGGCGCAGGAAGCCGAAGTTGAACAGCCAGGCCGGAAACAGCAGGGTCGCCAGCACGAACAGATCGATCCAGGTTCCCGGCTTCTGCAGCCAGTCCCTCAGATCGGTGTGGGCATAGGCCCGCGCCGCCAGATCGGCCGCCAGAACGGCGGCGACGACATAGTCGATGACGTAGAAGACCCGCCCCGCCTCGTGCAGGATCGGGGCGACCAGGAAGAAGCCGATGATGGCGAAATCGATGGCGATGACGGCCAGCCGGAACCGCACCGCCAGCGGCGACGCGCCGTGATAGAGATAGCGCAGCCGGGCCCGCAGACGCAGACCTTCGGCCTTGACGGGAGCCGGTTTGGACGCGGGAGGGGCGGGGCTCATGGCCCCGCTTAACGCGGTTCCCTCGCCTAAGGTCCAGTCCGTCTCTATATCGGGTCTGCGATGACCCGATCCTTCGTCAAGATGAACGGCGCCGGCAACGACTTCGTCGTCGTCAATGCGCTGGAGACGCCGTTCGCGCCGACGGCCGATCAGGCGCGCGCCATCGCCGACCGCGAGACGGGCGAGGGCTGCGACCAGCTGATCGCCATCGAACCCTCCTCGACCGGCGACGCCTTCATGCGGGTGTGGAACGCCGACGGCGGCCAGGTCGAGACCTGCGGCAACGCCCTGCGCTGCGTCGGCTGGCTGCTGATGGAGTCGACCGGCAAGGACCGCGTCGTCATCGACACCCTCGGCGGCCCGACGACGGCCCGGCGCGAGAGCGACGGCCGGATCACCGTCGACATGGGGGCGCCGCGGCTGGACTGGGCGCAGATTCCGCTGGACGAGGAGATGGACACCCGGGGCATCGAGCTTCAGGTCGGACCGATCGACGACCCGGTTCTGCATACGCCCGGCGCCGTCTCCATGGGCAATCCCCACGTCGTCTTCTTCATGGATCACGCCCCGAACGACGGCTTCGTCCGCGGCACGGGTTCGCTGATCGAGCATCACCCGCGCTTCCCCGAGGGGGTCAACGTCGGCTTCGCCCATGTCGTCGCCCCCGATCATATCCGCCTGCGCGTCTGGGAACGCGGCGCGGGCCTGACCAGGGCGTGCGGCACCGGCGCCTGCGCCGCCCTCGTCGCCTGCGCGCGCCGGGGCCTGACCGGCCGGTCGGCCACGGTCGAGGTCGACGGCGGCGACCTGTCCATCGTCTGGGACGAGGCGACCGGCCATGTGCTGATGACCGGCCCGGTGGTGGTGGAACGGACGGGGACGCTGGCGGTATAGGCCGCCCGCTCTCCCGCGTGAAACCGCCCCTCCAACCGTGCATCCCCGCGAAGGCGTGACGCTGCTCGCCGGATCTATAGTCGGGTTGGCGGGAAAATATCCTCCCCGATCAACTGCTTCCGCTTTTCCCAAACTCTATTGTCAGCACCGCCTCCCGGCGGGCCCATAATATCTGCATCCCGTCGCGGGGGAGGGCGTCTGGCGCCAGGGCCATCAACGTGCGGCGGGGTGCGAACGAGCGGGAAACGTCGTCCCGGAATCGTCGCCCGGACCCTTGCGCGGCTTGAACCCTGCGGCTTGTGGAATAGTCGGGGGCGTGGGGTCGGCGGACTGCCCGGGGGGTC
>NZ_LMFL01000035.1:0-25751 GCF_001426805.1 Brevundimonas sp. Root1423 | reverse complement strand
ACGTCGGTGCCGCGGCGGATCGCGTCGACCAGCGATTCACGGCAGCCGTACAGGTTGTCGAACTTGGACTTGGTGACGCTGTCGTTGACGTTGATGGCGGGGAACGGCAGGTCGCCCTTCTTGGCCATTTCGTACAGGCGGTGGACGCCGGTGGTGGTCTCTTCCGACACGCCGCCGATGGCGTCGCGGATCGCCGAATAGAAGCCCGGCTTCTCGGCGATGTAGCGCTTCATCACCTTGAAGAGGGCTTCCTCCTCCTCGTTCTGCGGGTTGGCCAGCAGCGACAGGTCCTTCTCGGCCTTGGGCCCGAGCACGCACAGCAGGGTGGCGTCGCCGCCGTCGTCGAGGATCAGGTTCGGATAGCCGCCGTCGGCCCATTCGAAGATCTTGTGGGCATAGTCCCAGTACTCTTCCAGGGTCTCGCCCTTGGTGGCGAACACCGGGGTGCCGTTGGCGGCGATGGCGGCCGCGGCGTGGTCCTGGGTCGAGAAGATGTTGCACGAGGCCCAGCGGACCTCGGCGCCAAGGGCCTCCAGCGTCTGGATCAGCACGGCGGTCTGGATGGTCATGTGCAGGCTGCCGGCGATGCGCGCGCCCTTGAGGATCTGCTGGCCGCCGAACTCTTCACGCAGGGCCATCAGGCCCGGCATTTCGGTTTCGGCGATGGCGATTTCCTTGTTGCCGAACGGGGCAAGCGAGATGTCGCGGACGATGTAGTCGGTCATGGAGCGGGCTTTCCGGGAGATTGTTCGGGCGGCCTATAGACCGGTCCCGGCTCCGGAGCAAGAAACACATAAGGATATCTTTATGTGTTTACCGATGAAGGCTGCTCTGGCGCAACGGCGTCGACTGCGCTCAACATGGCGGCGGATCAGGAGAGGGTGACGATGAACAGACCGATGGCGAGCCTCGGCGGCGTGGCGATTCTGGCCCTGACGGCGGCGGCGGCGAACGCCCAGCCCGCGCCTGCCGTGTCCGAACCGGGACCGGTCACCCTGGTCCAGGCCGGCCGTCTGCTGGACCGGCCGGGTCAGGCCCCGCGCGGCCCCTCGACCGTGGTGGTGCGCGACGGGCTGGTCGTCGAGATCCGCGACGGCTTCGTCGACGCCTCGACCTTTCCCGGCGCCACCGTCATCGACCAGCGCGACCGCTTCGTCCTGCCCGGCCTGATCGACAGCCACGTGCATCTGGTGTCCGACCTCGGCGGCCAGGCGGGCTTTTTGTCGGGCATCACCGAGAACCTGCCGACCCACGCCTATCGCGCCGCCGAGAACGCCGAGAAGACGTTGATGGCCGGCTTCACGACCGTGCGGAACCTCGGGGATGACGGCGGCGTGACCCTGGCGCTGCGCGATGCGACGGCGGCCCATCGCCTGCCCGGACCGCGCATTGTCGATGCGGGGAACAGCATCTCGACGACCTCGGGGCACATGGACGGCCGTCTGGGTTTCAACGACGACCTCCGCGATGATATTCCGCACGACAATGTCTGCAACGGCCCGGAAAGCTGCCGCGAGGCGGTGCGCATCCAGGTCGGGCGCGGCGCCAACGTCATCAAGATCGCCACCACTGGCGGCGTGAACAGCCGCATCGGCGCCGGCGTCGGAGCCCAGATGTTCGAGGACGAGGCCCGCGCCCTTGTCGACACGGCGCATCTGTACGGCCTCAAGGTCGCGGTCCACGCCCACGGCGCCGACGGCATCAACCTGGCGCTGCGGATGGGAGCCGACTCGATCGAGCACGGCACCGTCTTCGACGACGAGACGATCCGCCTGTTCCGCCAGTCCGGCGCCTACTATGTCCCGACCCTGTCCACCGTGAACGGCTATATCGAGCGGCTGGCCGCTGATCCGAACGCCTATTCGCCCGAGGTCCTGCCCAAGATCCGCTGGCGCATTTCGATCACCGGCCAGTCCCTCCAGCGGGCTGTTCCCGCCGGGGTCAGGATCGCCTTCGGCACCGACGCCGGCGTGTCGAAGCATGGCCGCAACGCCGACGAATTCGCCCTGATGGTCCAGCACGGCATGACGCCGATGAGCGCGATCCAGGCCGCCACGGTCAACGCGGCGGACCTGCTGGGCCTGTCATCCGAGATCGGCTCGCTGGAGCCGGGCAAGCGGGCGGACCTCGTCGCCGTCGACGGCGATCCTCTGACGGACGTGACCGTTCTGACCTCGATGGACTTCGTCATGCGCGACGGCCGGGTCTACCGCGACGAGGACTAGGCGGGCTTGGCGGAACGGAATGGGGGAGCTAAGCACGGCTTCATGACCGCCAGCCCCTCGACGCCCCGCCACGACTGGACCCTGACCGAGGTCGAGGCGCTGTTCGCCCGCCCCTTCATGGACCTGGTGTATGACGCCGCCACGGTGCACCGCGCATGGTTCGATCCGTCGGAGGTGCAGAAGAGCCAGCTGCTGTCCGTCAAGACGGGCGGCTGCGCCGAGAACTGCGGCTACTGCTCGCAGTCGGCCAGTTTCGACACGGGGCTGAAGGCGGAAAAGCTGATGGACGCGACCGCCGTCCTTGCCGAGGCCATGGCGGCGAAGGCCGGCGGGGCCAGCCGGTTCTGCATGGGCGCGGCGTGGCGCGAACTGAAGGACCGCGACACGCCGAAACTGGCGACCATGATCGCAGGGGTGAAGGCGCTGGGCCTCGAGACCTGCGCGACGCTGGGCATGCTGACCGCCGACCAGGCGCGGCAGCTGAAGGCGGCGGGTCTCGATTTCTACAATCACAACCTGGATACGGGGCCGGAGTACTACGCCCAGGTGGTCACCACCCGGACTTATCAGGACCGGCTGGACACGTTGCGGCATGTGCGCGACGCCGGCATGAACACCTGCTGCGGCGGCATTGTCGGGATGGGCGAGACGCGGCGGGACCGGGCCAGCCTGCTGCATGCGCTGGCGACCCTGCCCGAACATCCCGACAGCCTGCCGGTCAACGCCCTGGTGCCGGTCACCGGCACGCCTCTGGGCGAGCGGATGCTGGCCGAGGGCCAGATCGATCCGATCGAATTCGTCCGCACCGTCGCCGTCGCCCGTCTGGTCTGCCCCAAGGCCATGGTGCGCCTGTCGGCCGGCCGCGAGACCATGAGCGCCGAGATGCAGGCCCTGTGCTTCCTCGCCGGCGCCAACTCCATCTTCGTCGGCGGCAAGCTGCTGACCACGCCCAATCCGGAACAGGACGAGGACGCGGCCCTGTTCGCCCTGCTGGACCTGAAGGCCATGGAAGCCCGGACGATCGAGGCGGCGGCGTAACCACGCCTTAAGCGCTCCGTGCCAGGGTCGGCGCATGGATCGCCGCGACCTCCTCGGACTGAAGACAACGACGCTCAGGACCAGCGAAGGCGCGGGCGCGCCCCAGGCCAGCTATCTGCGCCTGCCGACCATCACCGCCAACGTCATGCGCCCCGGCGGCCGGCGCGGCGTGATGACGGTCGAGACCGGGATCGACACCCCCGACGCCGCCCTGCGCGCCCGCGTGGCCCAGTCCGCGCCGCGGCTTCGCGCCGCCTACGCCGCGGTGGTGCAACAGTCGGCCGGCGCCCTGCTGCCCGGCGCGCCGCCCGACGTCGAACGTCTGGTCGCCCAGCTTCAGGCGGCGACCAATACGACCATGGGCCGGGCCGGCGCGCGCCTGCTCATCGGCACGGTGATGGTGGTCTGAGGGTCGCGCGTCGGCCGATACAATTGACCCGCGACAACCGCGACACGCTCAATCGTTCGTCGGACTGACCTGGTTCGCATCGCCATAGGTCAGCGCCAGGAAGACGTCCTCCAGGTCCGGGTCCTCGGTCACGATGTCGGCGATGGTCACGCCCGCGGCGCGCACCGCCGCCAGCACCTGTTCGACCGACGACTGGCCCTTCTTGTAGCTGATGGCGAAGGCGCCGTTGGGCCGGGCCACGACCTCGAACCCCCTGACCGCGGGCAGACCGTCCAGGGCTCCTTCGGGCGTCACCACGACGTTGCGGGTGTCCAGCCGGCGGAGCAGCTGCGGCGTCGGCTCGCAGGCCACGACCTCGCCGCGGTTCATGATGGCGATGGTGTCGCAGAGTTCCTGCGCCTCCTCCAGATAGTGGGTAGTCAGCAGCACGGTGACGCCCTCGGCGTTGATGCGCCGGACGTAATCCCACAGCTGACGGCGCAGTTCGACGTCGACACCCGCCGTCGGCTCGTCGAGGATCAGGATCGGCGGATTGTGGACCAGGGCCTTGGCCACCATCAACCGGCGCTTCATGCCGCCGGACAGGGCGCGGACATAGGCGTGAGCCTTGTCCGACAGGCCGAGCGCGGCCAGCAGTTCGTCGGACCGGCGCTCACTGGCCGGCACGCCATAGAAGCCGGCCTGGACCTCCAGCGCCTCGCGCGGGGTGAAGAAGACGTCGGCGACGATCTCCTGCGGCACCACGCCCAGGGCGGCGCGGGCGTCGCGCGGTTGCCGGTCGATGTCGCGGTCCCAGATCGAGACCGTGCCGCCGGTCTTGTTCACCACCCCGGCGAGGATGTTGATCAGGGTCGACTTGCCGGCCCCGTTGGGACCCAGCAGGCCGAACATCGACCCCCGCGGAATGACCAGATCGACGCCGCGCAGGGCCGTCTTCGGGGGCGCCTTCCCGGCGCCGGCGTAGGTCTTCTCCAGCCCGTGGATCTCGACGGCGTTGACGGGCAGGGCGACAGGCTCGGTCATGCAGGCGCTTTCAGGTATCGGAATGGCCCCGTTTGACGATATGGAGCGCGGGCGCATACCTATGCGCGCGCACCTGCCCCGCCAAGACCAGAGCTGAACGAATGCCGCCGCGCCATCCCGAAGCGATCATCCCGCCGCCCGAGGCCATCGTCGTCCCGACCAAGCGCGTGGCCTGCGACGGCGGCGGCGGAGCCCTCGGCCATCCCCTCGTCTACATGGACATGGGCGGCGAGGATTTCGTCGAATGCGCCTATTGCGACCGCCGCTTCGTACTCGACGCCCATCCGCGCCCCGAGAACGAATATTTCAGCCCCGCCGCGCGGCCGCCCGAGGCGCACTGATCCGCTAGTCTTCCGCAGGCGGCGCCGGCATCAGGTCGCCGAAGGGGGCGGCGTCCTCCAGCGCCCGAACGAACGAGGGCCGCGCCATCAGCCGCCTGTGCCACGCCCTCAGGCGCGGCCGATCGCCGAACGGGACCAGCCGCCGCGCATAGGTCAGGATGGGGGCGGCCCCGCAGTCGGCCAGGGTGAAGGCCTCGCCCGCGCCCCAGGTGCGCCCGTCCGACAGCCGCTGCTCCAGCCAATCCCACGCAGAGGTCAGAACACCCTCGTCCTGGGCGTCGCCATACGGATCCTCGTTCCCTGCGGGCCGGAATTTGCGCGGAATGATGCGGTTCATCGGCCCGCCGGCGTAGGTGTCCACGATCCGGTCGATCAGCCGCGCCTCCAGCGCCGCCTCCGGGTCGGTGGGGATCAGCCGCCCGCCGCCCGCCCTCTGGTCCAGATATTTGATGACGATGCTGGATTCGACGAGGCGGCGGTCGCCGTCGACGAGGACGGGCATCTTGCCGAAGGGCGAGACGGCGCGGAACGCGGCCATGCCCGCCTCGTCGGCCGCATCGACCAGCCGCAGATCGAATGGCAGGTCCAGCTCGTACAGCGCCACGGAGGCCTTCTGGCCGTAGGCGGCGTAGGGATGGGACCAGAGTTGCAGCGCCATGGTCAGGCCTCCTTGCCTTGGGACGCCAGCCAGGCGCCGAGTTGATCCAGGCCGGCGGCCGTGCCTTCCTCCCGCTCGGCCCAGCCGTCCTCGCCGAAATAGACGCCCTGCTCGTTGAAGGTCAGGAGCGTCCCTTCGCCGTCCGGCGTGAACTCCACGGTTCCCAGCGAGGCCGAGATCTTGCGCCCGCCCACGGACATGACGAAGGCGAAGACGAACCGGCTGTCCGGGACGATGTCCAGGTACCGACCGTCGAACAGATGCTCGACGCCGTCCAGGCCGCCGCCGCGGCTCATCTCACGGCCGCCGACATGGAAGTCCAGCTGCTCGATCACCGGCGCGCTGACCGCTTCACAGCCCATCCAGCGCTGCTTGATCTCCCGGTCCGCGAAGGCGGCGAAGACCCGTGTTGGCCGGGCGTCATAACGGCGGGTGACGGTGAAGGCGCCGAAGAAGAGTTCGCTCAAGGCCGATCCTCCCCGATGCGGGTGAGGATGAGATGGGTCGCCCTTTCGCCGGAGGTGCTGGAGGCGACCTGGTAGCCGAGGGCCGGCAGATCCAGACCCTGCCACAGCGGCTCGCCCCGGCCCAGAACCACGGGAGACATGGCCACATGCATCCGGTCGACCAGCCGGGCCCTCAGATACCGCCGGATCGTTTCCGCGCCGCCGCCAATGCGGACGTCCTTGCCGCCCGCCAGGGCCCGCGCCTTCTCCAGCGCCGCCTCGATCCCTCCGGTCTCGAAATGAAAGACCGTGCCGCCCTCCATCTCGATCGGGTCGCGGGGGTGATGGGTCAGAACGAGGACGGGCACATGATAGGGCGGCTCGGCGCCCCACCAGCCCTTCCAGCCGTCGTCCGGCCAGTCGCCCCGGCTCGGCGCGAACATGTTGCGCCCCATGATCCAGGCGCCCATCCCTTCCATGCTGCGGCGCGCGAAGTCGTTGTCCACGCCCTCCTCGCCCGCGGACTGGCCGAAGAGGGTGCGGAAGGTTTCGGTCGGATAGAACCAGTGATGCAGATTTTCTCCGCCCACGCCGAGGGGATGGTCGAGGCTCTGGTCGGGGCCGGCGCCGAACCCGTCGACCGAGACGCTGAAGGCGTCGACGCGCACCTTGCCGCTCATCGGTGGCCCTCCAGCTCGCGCCCCAGGGCTTCCAGCATTTCGGCGCAGCCCCGTTCGCGTTCGGTGATGTCGTCGGCCCCGTCGAGGAAGGCCCCCTGTTCCGTGTAGATCAGGCGCGTCCCCGAACCGTCCGGGACCAGTTCGGTCGTCGCCAGGGACGCGGAGGCGCGCTGCTTCCCGTCGCCGGCCATGCGACCCATGACATAGGACAGGATGATCCGCCGGTCCGGGACGATGTCCAGATAGTCGGTGTCGTTGAACCAGGTGTCGTTGCCCTCGTCGCCGAAGCGGAAGCGGCCGGTGAAACCGCCGCCGACGCGAAAATCCTGCGTCCATTCGTGAATGGTCCAGCCCTCGCCATCGGCGAACCAGCGGCGGAAGGCGACGGGGTCCGCGTGGGCGCGGAACACCCGCGCCGGCGAGGCGTCGTAGCGGCGCTCGACCGTGAAGGTCCCGTGCGCGACGGAGGGGCGGGCGGCGGCGGTCATTTCGGAAACTCCTCTTCGTCCCGGGTTTCGTCCAGAAAGACGCCGAGCCGGTCGAGACTGCGTTCGACCGACTGGCGGCGTTCGTTGATCCAGCGCTCGGCCGCGCCGAGGATCCGGGCGTCGACGCGGCAGGTCCGGACGCGCCCCGTCTTCTCCGAGGCCACCAGGCCCGACGCCTCGAGGATCTTCAGATGTTGCACCACCGCCGACATCGACATCGGCAAGGGCGCCGCCAGTTCGCTGACCGTGGCCGGACCGCGGGACAGACGCTCGACCATGGCCCGGCGGGTCGGGTCGGAGAGCGCCTGGAAGGCCGTGTCGAGGGGCGACTGATACTGAAGCATTCACTTAAGTATCAAATCCGGCAGCCTGGGGCAATCCCGTCCGGACAGGGCTAACGGGGCGTTAATCGACGCGGCGCAGGCTGGACCGCAGACCATTTCCGGAGGGCCGATGTCCACCATCCAGACCGGCGCCTATCGCCGCCAGCGCGATCATTTCGAGCCCCAGGACGCCGATCCCGCGGAACAGCGGCGGGTGCGCGGCCTGCTGGAGCAGATCGACTATTCCGCCTTCGTCGCCAATCGCGAGATCATCGGCCAGATGCTGCCGCGGGTCGACGCGCCGACCTTTCAGAAGCTGGCCATCATGACTGCAACGGCGCGGGGCAAATGGGTGGCGGAGAGCCTGCGCCAGTCCGAATCCGGCGCGCCCTCGACTCCGGACCAGATCGCCCGCCTGACCTCGGCCCGCACGGCCTATGAGGAGCTGGCCGAGGCCTATGAGGGCCTGCGCCGGATGGTCGAGCGCGGCTATATCGCCATCCGCTAGGCTTCGGCCCAGGCCGAAAAAGACGGTCTCATGCGTCTCATGCGTCTTTTCAGCCGGGAGGCGGCGCTCCCTGCGTTGGATTGTCAAAGACCGGCCCCGCAGGGTTCCGTCATGGAAGCATGCGTCTGCGTCAGATTCGGACGCAGGCGCGGTCCGGCCTAGCCGATCGGCTGGGGCCGCGTCGCGATCGGGGCGTCGGGATCGGCCGGCGGCCGCTCGGCCTCAGTCGGCGGCGGCCCAGCGGGCTGGACCGGGGCGATCTCGACCAGCGGCGCCGTGGCGATGGCCGGCGGCGGGGCGGCAGGCGCCGAAACCGGAGGCGTCCGGACGGGGGTCGCGGCGGCCGGACGCGGCGGGGTCGACGCGGCGGCGGGACGCGCGTCCGGTCGCGTCGTGACGGCCGAAGCGCGGACCGCGGCAGGTTCCGTGGCCGGGGCGGGGGCGGGGGCGGCTGAAGCCGGCGTCGCTTCGGGCGCGGACGCGGGCGCGACCGGACGCGCGGCCGCAGTGTCGGCCGGAGCCGCGAGGGCGGGCGTCTCCGCCGGAGGGGCGGGCGCGACGGCCGGGGAACGGGTCAGCATCCAGCCGCCCACGGCGACGACGGCGATCGCAGCGGCGGCGAGACCGCCGTACAGGGCCGTGCGGCCCGGGGCCTTTCCGCGGGCGCTGGCCGCCTGGAGAGCCGAGCCCGCCGCCGGCTCGATGGCGACAGGGCGCGGCGTCACGGGCGCCGCGGCGGCCTCAGGGACCGGCCGAGGCCCGGCTGGGGCCGACCGGGCCGGCGGCAGCGGCCTGACGGCGAGGTCAGGGGCGGGCGGAGTCTTGACGGGCGCTTCGACCGCCGCCGCCGCGACCGGTTCGGCTGGCGCAGCCGCGGGCGCGGCCGCTTCAGCCCGGGCGACGGGCGCGACCGGTTCCTGCGCCGGCCGGGGCGCCGCACGCGGGATCATGGATCCGCTGAAGATGCCCGGAGCCCCGGGGCGCGGCGCCGGTTGGGGCGCGCGCGGCGGCTCGGGGAGCGGCGGCAGGCGGTCGCCCTTCGGCAGCGGCCCGGCGCGGAACACGGTCGCGGGCGGCCGCCCCCAGACCACGGGACGGCGGAACGGCTCGGGCGTTCCGTTCAGGGGTTTGTCGGGCTCGGTGGACATTCGGGCTCCCGCGCCCCGTCGGGCGCGCTTCAACAACGCGGAGGCCCCGGTTTCGAGGCAGGGGCAAGGTGTCCGCCGATCTGGCCCGTTTCGTGACGGTCCTAGGTCTTGAGGCGATAGCCGGTCCTGAACATCCAGCCCACGACCGCGAGACAGACCAGCAGGAAGCCCAGGGTGGCGGCGAGACTGACCCCGATGCCGACGTCGCCCGAACCGTAGAAGGTCCAGCGGAAGCCCGAGATCAGATAGACCACCGGGTTGAACAGGGTGATCGTGCGCCACACCGGCGGCAGCATGTCGATCGAATAGAAGGACCCGCCGAGGAAGGTCAGGGGCGTCACCACCAGCATGGGGATCATCTGCAGCTGTTCGAAGCCGTCGGCCCAGATGCCGATGATGAAGCCGAACAGGCTGAAGGTGGTCGAGATCAGGATCAGGAAGGCCAGCATCTCGACCGGATGCAGGATCCGCAGCGGCACGAACAGGGCGGCCGTGGCCAGGATCACCAGTCCCAGCACCGCCGACTTGGTCGCCGCCGCCCCGACATAGGCGATGACGATCTCCAGCGGCGACACCGGCGCCGACAGCAGCTCGTAGATGGTGCCGGTGAATTTCGGGAAATAGATGCCGAAGCTGGCGTTGAAGATCGACTGGGTGAACAGGCTCAGCATGATCAGGCCGGGCACGATGAAGGCGCCGTAGGGCACGCCGTCGATCTCGGTCATGCGGCTGCCGATGGCCGAGCCGAAGACCACGAAATACAGGGCCGTGGTGATCACGGGGGTGACCAGCGACTGCCAGACGGTGCGCAGGGCCCGCGCCATCTCGAAACGGTAGATGGCCCAGACGCCGTAGCCGTTGAAGGCCAGGGCCCTGGAGGATTGACGGGTCATGCGGCGGCTCCGGTCGTCTTGTCGCTGTGGACCAGACTGACGAAGATGTCCTCCAGCGAGCTCTGGCTGGTGTGCAGGTCCTTGAAGGCGATGCCCAGGTCCGACAGCCGGCGCAGCAGCGACGGCACCCCGGTCTTCTCGAGGTTGGAGTCGAAGACGTATTCCAGCTCGTTCCCGTCGGCCTTCAGCGTCGGCGACCATTCGGCCAGCTCGGGCGGCAGGGCGGCAAGCGGTTCCTGCAGGTTCAGCGTCAGGGTCTTCCTGCCCAGCTTCTTCATCAGGGCCGAGGTCTCCTCGACCAGGATCAGTTCGCCCTTGAGGATCACGCCCACCCGGTCGGCCATCTCCTCGGCCTCCTCGATATAGTGGGTGGTCAGGATGATGGTGACGCCCCTGTCCCTCAGCCCGCGCACCAGGGCCCACATGTCACGGCGCAGCTCCACGTCCACGCCCGCCGTCGGCTCGTCGAGGAACAGGATATCGGGCTCGTGGCTGAGCGCCTTGGCGATCATCACCCGGCGCTTCATGCCCCCGGACAGGGTCCTGAGCTTGTCGTTGCGCTTGTCCCAGAGGCTGAGGTCGCGCAGCACCTGTTCGATGAAGGCGGGGTTCGGCGCCTTGCCGAACAGGCCGCGGCTGAACGTGACCGTGGCCAGCACCGTCTCGAAGGCGTCGGTGGTCAGTTCCTGCGGCACCAGGCCGATCTTCGACCGCGCCGCCCGATAGTCGGCCTGGATGTCGTGGCCGTCGGCCATCACCGTCCCGGTCGACGGGGTGACGATGCCGCAGACGATCGAGATCAGGGTCGTCTTGCCGGCGCCGTTGGGACCCAGCAGGGCGAAGATCTCGCCCTTGCTGATGGTCAGATCGATGGGTTTGAGGGCCTGCAGCCCGGACTTGTAGGTCTTGGTCAGACCCTGGATCGAGATCACCGGTTGCATGCACGCCCTCCGAACCGGTCCGCAGATATGCGTCCGTTGGCCGCACCTCAAGACCGGCATGCTCGAGCGGAGCCATATTCGGCGCCGCGAGTTACCGTCGCCGTGCCCAGCCCCCTCGCCTCCCTTCGATCCCGTCTGGCCCGCGCGGGCGATTTCGGGCGCCGCAAGTCTCCGGTCCTGCGCCGCGTCCCGCCCCTGCAAGACCTGCTCGAACTGGCGGCGCGGATCGGCTACGGCGCGCGCGGCTTCGTCTATCTGTCCGTCGGCCTGCTGATCCTGCTGGCGGCGGCGGACCTGATCGGGGATGCGGTCGGAACCAAGGGCGCCATCGCCTGGATGGCGGAGCGGCCGTTCGGCCGTCTCTGGCTGCTGCTGGTGGGACTGGGCCTGTCGGCCTTCGTCATGTGGCGGATGCTGCAGGCCGTGTTCGACGCCGACCACGAAGGCACGGGCCGACACGGTCTGATGACCCGGATGAGCCAGGCCTTCAGCGGCCTGAGCTATGGCTTCCTGGCGTTCAACGCCTTTGCCATGCTGATCCACAAGCCGGACGATCCGGCCGCCGCCGACGAGGCCAGAAGCCAGGAACAGGCGGCCACGGTGCTGGCCCTGCCGTGGGGCAACTGGTTGCTGGCGGGTGCGGGTCTCGTCCTGCTGGGCATCGGAATAGCCAATGTCAGCCGGGCATGGCGCGAGGACTTCACCGAATACCTGGCCTGCTCGCCTAAGACGTGCCGCCGCGTCGCGCCGCTCGCCCGCGCCGGCGTCATCGCGCGCGGTCTGGCCTATGTTCCTCTTGCGATCCTCGTGATTCTGGCCGGGCTCCGGTCAAAGGCCTCGGACGTCACCACCTTCGGCTCCGCGCTGGATGCGGTCGAGCGCCAGCCCGGCGGTCCGTGGATTCTGGCCCTGGCCGCGCTGGGCTTCGTCGCCTTCGGGGCCTTTTCCTTCATCGAGGCGCGTTTCCGTCGCATCCGCCCGCCGAAGGATTTGAATCCCCTGACCTGAATGGCCGCGCCGGGCGTCCCCGCCGGAACCTGCGCCGTATCTGCCTTGCTGATCAACCGCAGGAGCCCCGTCATGCGTCTCGCCGCCCTCGCCGTGTCGCTGTCCCTTTCCGCCTGCGTCACCGCCCCGGCCCCGGACCAGGTGCGCGCCCCCCAACCGGCGAAGGCCGTAGACCTGGAACGGTTCTATTCCGGCCGCTGGCTGGAGATCGCACGCCTGCCGATGGGCCTGACCGACGGCTGCGTCGCGGGCGCGACCAACTATGTGCTGGTCAGTCCCTCGCGGGTCGATGTGCGCGACACCTGCCAGGTCGGTACGCCGCAAGGGCGGGAGAAGGCGATCGGCGCGCGCGGCGAAATTCTGGACCCCGGGACGAACGCCAGACTGCGCGTGCGGTATTTCGGCGGCTTGGTCACTTGGGACTACTGGGTGCTGGATCATGCGGACGACTACAGCTGGTTCATCTCGGCCGATCCGAGCTTCGACAAGCTGTGGATCTACACCCGTCGGGTCCCCGACGACGCCGAACGTCAACGGCTGGTCGCTCGCGCCGGGGCTTTGGGTTACGATGTCCGTCGTCTGGAATTCCCCGCCTTCTGACCCGTCTGATCAGGGAAGCCGCTCATGTCCCGCCTGCCCGTCCTCGCCGTCTCGGCCGCCGTCCTGACCCTCGCCGCCTGCGGAGGCAATGAGGCGCTGGATCCCTCGGCCGGCTTCGGCCCCGATCCCACCCTGCCCGCGCCGCACAGGGCGCTGTTCCCCACGGTGAACGTCGCCGACGCCGTCGGCTGGCCGACCGGCCGGACGCCGGTCGCCGCGCCCGGCTTCCGCGTCCAGCCCTTCGCCAGCGGCCTTGATCACCCCCGCTGGCTGTACCGTCTGCCGAACGGCGACATCCTCGTCGCCGAGTCCAACGCGCCGCCCAAGCCCGAGAACATCGACGCCCCGGCCGGCGGCGGCTTGCGCGCCTGGGTCCAGGGCCTGTTCATGAAGAAGGCCGGCGCCAAGGCGCCCAGCGCCAACCGGATCACCCTGCTGCGCGACGCGAACGGCGACGGAACGGCCGAAACCAGGACCGCCTTTCTCGAGAACCTGACCTCGCCGTTCGGCATGGCCCTGGTCGGCGACACCCTCTACGTCGCCAACGCCGACGCCGTGGTGGCCTTCCCCTACCAGGCGGGACAGACGCAGATCACCGCCGCGCCGCGCAGGATCCTCGATCTGCCGGCCCAGAGAAATCACCACTGGACCAAGAGCCTGGTCGCCAGCGCGGACGGATCGCGCCTGTATGTCGGCGTCGGCTCCAACTCCAATATCGGCGAGAACGGCCTGGACGAGGAAGAGGGCCGGGCCGCGATCTGGGAGATCGATCCCGTCGCCGGAACCGGCCGCATCTACGCCTCCGGCCTGCGCAATCCGGTCGGCCTGGCGTGGCAGCCGGACAGCGGCAAGCTGTGGGTCTCGGTCAATGAGCGCGACGAGCTCGGCAACGATCTGGTCCCCGACTACATGACCTCGGTCACGCCCGGCGCCTTCTATGGCTGGCCGTGGAGCTATTACGGGCAGATCGTCGACACCCGGGTCGAGCCGGCCAATCCCGCCATGGTGGCCCGCGCCCTGAAGCCGGATTATGCGCTGGGATCGCACACCGCCTCGCTGGGCCTGACGTTCGGCGAGGGGTCGCTGTTTCCGGCCCGGTATCGCGGCGGGGCCTTCGTCGGACAGCACGGATCGTGGAACCGCAAGCCCCGCAACGGCTATCGCGTGATCTTCGTGCCGTTCGCGAACGGCGCGCCCGCGGGACCGCCGCAGGACATCCTGACCGGCTTCCTCAACGACCAGGACCAGGCCATGGGCCGGCCCGTGGGCGTGCAGTTCGACCGTCTGGGCGCCCTGCTGGTGGCCGACGACGTCGGCAATGTGATCTGGCGGGTGTCGCCCGCCGGCGGCGCGCCGGTCGCCGCGGCCGCCCCCTGAACGAAGAAGGCCCCGGCGGTCTCCCGCCGGGGCCTTCGATCTCATCGTCGCCGGGATCAGCCGATGGGCTGGACCACGATCACCGGAGCCGGCGGCTGGGCCGGCGCAGGCGCGGGCGTGGCCGTCGCGGTCGGCGCGGGCGAGGTCGGCGCGGTATTCAGCGTGGACGTCGAGGACGCGGCCGTAGCGGGGGTCGCCGCACGGGCGACCGGGGCCACAGCGGCGCGCGGAGTCGCCGGCGTCGTCGTCCGCCGCGCCGGGGCCGAAGCGGCGGCCCGGCGAACCGGCGTCGCTTCACGCAGCACGGGAGCCGGGGCCGGGGCCCGAACCACCGGAGCCGGAGTCGAGGCGCTGGCGGCGGGACTCGCCGCCGGGACGAGCGGAGTCGCGGACACGACAGTAGCCGTCGCGGCGGGTTCGGCCAGCGGCGGGGCGGTCTCCTCGCCGTTCATCAGCATCATGGCGCCGAGGCCGCCCAGGACCAGCACGCCCACGGGCGCCAGGATCATCCAGGTCTGGACCTTTCCGCCCCCGCGGCGGGCAGCCTTGCCGCGACGGGCGTAGACGGGAACGAAGGGCTCTTCATTCGCGCCGTCGAGGCGTGGACTGCGCTCCATCAGGTCGCCGAACGGCTTCACTTCATTGCGTTCACCGTACGGTTTCAGCGGGTCGGCAGGGTAAGTCACGGACATGATCTGTTCCTCCAAATCGATAGGAAAGAAACAGTCCTGCGAGATCACGGTTCCGCGATTTAAGCCTGGCCGTGAAGAAACACCGTTGTCGCCACAGTTGGGGCGACAACGGTGCATGTTTACGTCGACGCTTTACTTGTCTGTTCGCGTCAGAAGTTTGTGAGTTCTGAAATCGACAGGACCGCGGGCTGGGGGTCGCCGCTCGAATAGGTCCCGACCCAGATTTCATACCGGCCGGCCAGCGACCCCAGCGTGATCAACGGATTGTTGTCCTCGCCCGTATCGTCGTCGCAATACCATTCGCCGTTGGGGCCGTTCACGACCAGGGTGGTGTCGGCCTTGGACAGGACCGAGATCTTCAGGTTCAACGAGCCCTTGCCGCCCCAGGTCAGGCGGAAGTCCGGGGCGCTGGTGATATAGCCCGAGCAGCCGCTGCCGGCGGCCGTGGCGCTGACGTTGCCGCCGGCGCGCAGGCTGACGAGATGCGGATCGGGCGTGAAGCCCGGCGCCAGGGTGATGTCCCCATAATTGGGGTTGGCGTTGTAGTCCTGGGCCGTGGCGGCGCCCGTGAAGACCAGGGCGCAAGCCGTGGCGGCGATCAGAAGTCGCATGGATATGGTCCCCCTCGGGGCCTTCCGCGACCCGACGCCGCCAACCCCCGTTCGCCGATTAAGCCCCCGCGCGCCGCGTTCTTCAAGCTGCCCCGTCCCGATTCCGCACGGTGACGCTGCGTCACCGCCGCTTCGGCGCCACGTCTTCCCGCAAAGCGGCGCCCGACCCCCCTCTATGGGCGGTCAGATTCCCCTGCCGGTTGACCGCGGCGAGCGGCTTGTTCATCACCAGATGGGCGACTGACGAGGAGTGGACACGGCGATGGGTCTGGTGGCGAGCATCAAGCGCAACATGCGTTTCGCCAGGGGACTGCGACGCCTGCTGAACCGCATCAAGCCCATCACCCTGGATAGCGCCGACCTGGTCTGCGACGACTGGGAAGAGGCCGTCGACAAATTCCCCGAACATGCCGCGATCGAGGACGACCGCCGCACCCTGACCTATCGCGAGCTGGACGCCATGGCGAACCGGTTCGGCCACTGGGCCCAGAGCCGACGGCTCAAGCGCGGCGACACCATCGCGCTGGTGATGCTGAACCGGGCCGAATACATCGCCGCCTGGCTGGGTTTCGCCAAGGTCGGCGTGGCCACCGCCCTGATCAACACCAATCTGACCGGCCATGCCCTGGCCCACTGCCTGGCGATCTCCAACGCGTCCCAGGTCGTCACCGACGAGGACTGCTGGAAGCGGGTCGAGGACGCGCGCGGTCTGTCGGGCCGCAACCTGATGCTCTGGGTGCTGGGCCTGAAGGACGAGGACGAGGCCGACGAACGGCGCGGTCTCGACAAGCCGGTGCGCAGCGGCTCGTCGGTGCGGCCGGCGCGCTCCGCCCGATCCGGCCTGACCAACCGCGACACGGCGATGTTCATCTACACCTCGGGCACCACCGGCATGCCCAAGGCGGCCCGGATCACCCACGCCCGCGCCCGCACCTATATGCGCGCCTTCGCCGGGGCGACCGCCGCGACCGACAAGGATGTCACCTTCAACGTCCTGCCGCTGTACCACTCGACCGGCGGCTTGGTCGGGGTCGGCCCCGCCCTGCTGAACGGCGGTCGGCTGGTGCTGCGCAAGCGGTTCTCGGCCACGACCTTCTGGCCGGACGTCAAGGCCTCCGGCGCGACCCTGTTCGTCTATATCGGCGAGCTGTGCCGCTATCTGGTCAACTGTCCGGAGAACCCCGACGAGCGGTCGCACAAGCTGCGGCTGGCCTTCGGCAACGGCCTGAGGCCCGACGTCTGGAACGATTTCCAGAAGCGGTTCGCCATTCCGGACATCCTGGAATTCTACGGCTCGACCGAGGGCAATGTCTCGGTGTTCAATTTCGACGGCAAGCCGGGCGCCATTGGCCGGGTGCCGGGCTTCCTCAAGAAGCAGATCAATTTCCGCCTCGTCCGCTTCGACATGGAGACCGAGGAGCCGTTTCGCGGTCCGGACGGCCTGTGCCAGCTGGCCAGGGCGGGCGAGGTCGGCGAGGCCCTGGGCATGATCGGCGACGACATCCGTCACGCCTTCTCGGGCTATGCCGACAAGGCGGCCTCCGAAAAGAAGATCCTGCGCGACGTCTTCGTGCGCGGCGACCGCTGGTTCCGCACCGGCGACCTGATGAAACAGGACAGCGAAGGCTACGTCTATTTCATCGACCGCATCGGCGACACCTACCGCTGGAAGGGCGAGAACGTCTCGACCGCCGAGGTCGAGCAGCGGCTGGCCGACGCGCCCGGCGTCAAGGAAGTCATCGCCTACGGAGTCCCGATCCCCGGACAGGACGGCAAGGCCGGGATGGTCGCTCTGGTAATCGACGGCAAATTCTCCGCGCAGGACTTCGCAGCCTGGGTCGACCAGGAGCTGCCGGCTTACGCGCGGCCGGTCTTTGTGCGGCTGATCAAGTCGGCGGACACAACGGGCACCTTCAAATACAAGAAGACCGATCTGGTGGCCGATGGTTTCGACCCCGACAAGGTCGACGGCGCCCTGTATGTGCGCGGCGGCAAGAACGGCTACGCGAAACTCAGCGAAGCGGCGCGCGCGGCGATCCTGAACGGCGAGACGCGACTTTAGGGTTAGCGGTCTGCAACCGCCTCTTAATCATTAACGGCGATGGTCGGCGTCTCTCGCGCGCAGGACGAATCGCCCTCCATGTTCCAGATTATCGGCATCGTGCTGTTGTTCGGCCTCGTGTTCGGCAGCTACATCATCTCGGGCGGCAAGTTCGCGGTGATCCTGCACGCCCTGCCGCATGAGATGATGGCCATCGGCGGCGCCGGCCTGGCCGCCTTCCTGATCTCGAACAGCACCACGACGATGAAGGCCACCATGGGCGGCCTCGGCAAGGCCTTCGCGGGCCCGAAGTGGAAGAAGCAGGACTACAAGGACCTGTTGTCGCTGCTGTTCCAGCTGACCAAGACGATGAAGTCGAAGGGCGTCATCGCCCTCGAAAGCCACATCGAGAAGCCGGCCGAGAGCACTATCTTCCAGAAATATCCCAAGGTGCTGAAGGACCATTTCGCCACGGACTTCATCTGCGACACCCTGCGCATGATNATCGAGAAGCCGGCCGAGAGCACTATCTTCCAGAAATATCCCAAGGTGCTGAAGGACCATTTCGCCACGGACTTCATCTGCGACACCCTGCGCATGATGACCATGAACCTCGAGGATCCCCACCAGATCGAGGACGCCATGGACAAGCAGCTGGAGAAACATCACCACGAGGCGCTCAACGCGCCCCACGCCCTGACCGCCCTCGCCGACGCCCTGCCCGCCCTGGGCATCGTCGCCGCCGTGCTGGGCGTGATCAAGACCATGGGATCGATCACGGAGCCGCCGGAAATTCTCGGCGGCATGATCGGCGGGGCCCTGGTCGGCACCTTCCTCGGCGTCTTCCTGGCCTATGGCCTCGTCGGCCCCATCGCCTCGCGGCTGAAGGCGATCATCGACGAGGAATCGGCCTTCTATAAGATCATCCAGTCGGTGCTGGTCGCCCACCTGCACGGCAATGCGGCCCAGATCTCGGTCGAGATCGGTCGCGGCGACATCCCGTCCTCGGCCCAGCCGTCCTTCCTGGAAATGGAAGAATCCCTCTCGGGAGCGCCCGCGGTCACCTGACCCGGGATTCGTCCTACCCCCCGGCCCGTCGGAAGGCGTCGCGCGCGGCGGCGAAGCGCGAGGGCACCAGCCCCCGCAGCGACATCTGGCCGGACTGTTTCAGACCCGCCTCCACACCCTTGCTCCAGACCACCGCGGCTTCGACGGCCACGCCCCGTGCTAGGTCGACGACGATGATCACCGGCGGCAGGGCGAAGCTGCGGTCCAGACGGATGCGCAGGCCCGAGGCCGACTGGTCCTCGATCACGCAGGGCAGTTCGAGCCCCGGCGCGACGACCAGCCCCCGCTTCCTGGCGGCGTCTCGCGCTTCGCGGCGGCGATCCGATGGCAGGGTCATGAGGGTATAAAGCCAGGCCGGCGGTCGTGATCAAGGGCGACCACGACATCGGCCCGGACGCCGCCGTCCAGCATGCGCCGCGTGACGCGTTCGAAATACTGGATGAAGTCCGCCAGACGGCGGCGCTCCTCGTCGGGAAGGTCGGCGGGGAAGACTTTCAGCAGGTCGGCTTCCTGCTGGCAGCGCCAGTCCAGCACGACATCGAATCCCGGCGCCTTCAAAAACACGATGGCGTCGAACCGGGCTGCGAGTTCGGCATAGGAACCGGCCACGAAGCCGTTGACGGCCCGGCGCCATGCGCCGTCCGGGTCGCGGTCGCGCTCCAGCGCGTTGATCGGGGCGGCGATGTCGGCCTCGTCCTCCGGCAGCGCGCCCAGGCACCACGCATCGATCAGGATCGCACGGGGCCTTCCGATGAAGATTCGCCAGTCCCGGATGGGCCGGCGGTCGTCCTCGCGCTTGTCGAAGTCGGGGATCAGAACCTTGTCGTCGGGCCGGGCCGTGCTCAGGGCCTTGATCAGGCGGTCCAGCAACCGAAGATCGTGCGTTCCCGGCGGCCCGCGCGTCAGGAACAGCGGGTGCACCTCCTCCGCCATCGCCTCACGCCGCGCGCGCGTCAGATAGACGTCGTCGATCGAGATCTGCACTCCGCCGAAGGTTTCAGCGGCGGCGCGGGCCAGGGTCGTCTTGCCCGACCCCTGCGCCCCGACCACGGCGATCAGGGGAGGTCCGACGGCGTTTCGGGATCCGGTCGCGATCAGACGGCCGATCAGGTCGACCATCCGGGGATCAGCCTGACCCACGCCGGGGCTCAGTGCTGGTTTTCGGGCAGGCGGACGATCAGGCCGTCGAGATCGTCCGAAACCCGGATCTGGCAGGACAGGCGGCTGTTCGGCTGGACGTTCTCGGCGAAGTCCAGCATCGACTCCTCCATGGCCGAGGCGCGCCCGGTCTCGGCGGCGAAGGCCTCGTCGACATAGACGTGGCAGGTGGCGCAGGCGCAGGCCCCGCCGCAGTCGGCGTCGATGCCGGGGACGTTGTTGCGGATCGCCCCCTCCATGACGGACAGGCCGGTCTTGACCTCCACGACATGCTCGCGGCCGTCGTGCTCGATGTAGGTGATCTTAGCCATCAGGCCTCAAGTAGCGACAGCGACAGGGCAAGCAAGGCCCATCAGGCCGCTTCCGTCGTCTTGCGGCTCGGCGACACCATCAGTTGCTTGGTCTTGGCGATGGCCTCGGCCGGGTTCAGCCCCTTGGGACAGACCTGGGCGCAGTTCATGATGGTGTGGCAGCGGTAGAGCTTGAACGGGTCCTCGAGGTCGTCGAGCCGCTTGTCCGTCGCGTCGTCGCGGCTGTCGGCGATCCAGCGGTAGGACTGCAGCAGGGCCGCCGGTCCCAGATACTCCGTCTGGTTCCACCAGTAGCTGGGGCAGGAGGTCGAGCAGCAGGCGCACAGGATGCATTCGTACAGGCCGTCCAGCTTGGCCCGGTCCTCGGGCAGCTGGATGCGCTCGGTCTCCGGGTCCGGCTCGTCCGACTGCAGATACGGCTGGATCGAGTCGTACTGGGCGTAGAACAGGGTCAGGTCGGTGACCAGATCCTTGACCACCGGCTGGTGCGGCAGGGGGGCGATCGAGATGGTCGAGGAGGAGCACTCCTCCCAGCCCTTGGTGCAGGCCAGGGTGTTGCGCCCGTCGATGTTCATCGAGCAGGAGCCGCAGATGCCCTCGCGGCACGAGCGCCGGAAGGTCAGGGTCGGTGAACTCGCCCGGCACGATCGACAGCGACTATCGCGGCGAGGTCGGGGTCATCCTGAGCAACCACGGTCAGGAGCCGTTCGTGATCAAGCGCGGCGCGGAATACCCTTGCCNTTCTTGATGTGGATCAGGGCGTCCAGCAGCATCGGGCCGTGATCGTCGGCCGAGATCTCGAACGTGTCCCAGCGCGGGTCGGCGTCGACCTCGGGGTCGTAGCGATAGACCTTGTAGGTCTTGACGTTCTGCGCGCCGGCCGGGGCCTTGTGGACCTTGCCGCGCGTGGGCTTGGAGCCCTTGGGGAGGGTGAGTTGAACCATCTCTAGTAAACCCGCGCCTTCGGCTCGATGTAGGCGATGTCGTCGGACATCGTGTAATTGTGCACCGGGCGGTAGTCGATCTTCACCGTCTCGCCCGGGACCTTCCAGGCGAGGGTGTGCTTCATCCACTCGGCGTCGTTGCGGTCCGGATAGTCTTCGCGGGCGTGGGCGCCGCGGCTCTCGGTGCGGTTCAGGGCGCCCTCGATGGTGACCAGGGCCTGGTCGACGAGGTTGTCGTACTCCATCGTCTCGACCAGGTCGGTGTTCCAGATCAGGCCGCGGTCGGTGGTCTTGATGTCGTCGCCGGCGGCGTGGATGGCGCGCAGCTTGGCGACCCCCTCCTCCAGCGTCTTGCCGGTGCGGAAGACGGCGGCGTCGGACTGCATGGCGCGCTGCATGTCGATGCGCAGCTTCGACGTCGGGGTCGAGCCGTTGGCATGACGGAAGCGGTCGAGGCGCGCGATGTGGCCGTCCGTGACCGAGGCCGGGGCGTCCGGCACCTTCGACGCCTTGTCCACCACCTCGCCGCAGCGCAGGCCGGCGGCGCGGCCGAAGACGACCAGGTCGGTCAGGCTGTTGGAGCCGAGGCGGTTTGCCCCGTGCACCGAGACGCAGGCCGCCTCGCCCACCGCCATCAGGCCGGGCACGACGCTGTCGGCGTTATCGCCGACCTTGGTCAGGACCTCGCCGTGATAGTTCGTGGGGATGCCGCCCATGTTGTAGTGGACSGTCGGCAGGACSGGGATCGGCTGTTTCGTCACGTCGACGCCGGCGAAGATCTTGGCGCTCTCGGAAATGCCCGGCAGCCGCTCGTGCAGCACGGCCGGGTCGAGGTGGTCGAGGTGCAGGTKGATGTGGTCCTTGTTCGGGCCCACGCCGCGGCCTTCGCGGATCTCGATGGTCATGGAGCGGCTGACCATGTCGCGCGGGGCCAGRTCCTTCACGGTCGGCGCATAGCGCTCCATGAAACGCTCGCCCTCGGAATTGGTCAGGTAGCCGCCCTCGCCGCGSGCKCCCTCGGTGATCAGGCAGCCGGCGCCGTAGATGCCGGTCGGGTGGAACTGSACGAACTCCATGTCCTGCAGCGGCAGGCCGGCGCGCAGCACCATGGCGTTGCCGTCGCCGGTGCAGGTGTGGGCCGAGGTGGCCGAGAAATAGGCGCGGCCGTAGCCGCCGGTGGCGAGGATCACCAGCTTGGCGCGGAAGCGGTGCATCGTGCCGTCGTCGAGCTTCAGCGCCGTGACGCCGGTGCAGGCGCCGTCCTGCATGATCAGGTCGAGGSCGAAATATTCGACGAAGAACTCGACCTCGCGGCGRACCGACTGGCCGTACAGGGTGTGCAGGATGGCGTGGCCGGTGCGGTCGGCGGCRGCGCAGGTRCGCTGCACCGGGCCCTCGCCGAAGTTGCGGGTCATGCCGCCGAAGGCGCGCTGGTAGATCTTGCCTTCGTCGGTGCGCGAGAAGGGCACGCCCCAGTGCTCGAGCTCGTAGACGGCCTTGGGCGCGTTGCGGACCAGGTATTCGATGGCGTCCTGGTCGCCCAGCCAGTCCGACCCCTTGACGGTGTCGTACATGTGCCACTGCCACGAATCCTCGCCCATGTTGCCGAGNTAGACGGCCTTGGGCGCGTTGCGGACGAGGTATTCGATGGCGTCCTGGTCGCCCAGCCAGTCCGACCCCTTGACGGTGTCGTACATGTGCCACTGCCACGAATCCTCGCCCATGTTGCCGAGCGAGGCGGAGATGCCGCCCTGGGCCGCGACGGTGTGGGAGCGGGTCGGGAAGACCTTGGTGACGCAGGCGACCTTCAGTCCCTGCTGGGCGGCGCCGAGGGCGGCGCGGAGGCCCGAGCCGCCCGCGCCGACGACGACGACGTCATAGGCATGGTCGACGAATTCATAAGCAGCCATCAGCCGTCAGATCCCGAAACCGGCGGGCAGGGGCGCGGAGCCCAGGGCCAGCCGTACGATAAAGAAGACGCCCGCCGCCGCGATCACGAGGCAGAGCAGGCCGATCAGGCCCAGCAGCGCGCCGCGCGAGCCGGGCTTGTGGATGTAGTCGTCGACGATGACCTTCAGGCCCATGTTCATGTGCCAGAGGCTGACCAGCAGGGTCACGGCCAGCAGCACGGCGTTGACCGGCGAGGCGAACCAGTCGCGCGCGCCGTCATAGCCGCCGCCCGACAGGGTGAAGCCGCTCCACAGACCCCATAGGGTCAGGGGAACCAGGATCAGGGACGACAGCCGTTCGGCGGTCCATTCGCCGGCGCCGTGGCGCTCGGAGACCTTGACGCCCTTCACGAAGGCCTTGGTTTCGCGGCTCACAGCGAGACCCTCCCGGAGGCGAACAGGAAGACCCAGAAGGCGACCGCTCCAACGACGCCGACGATGATCGAGGCCCAGGACAGGGCGTCGGCCGATTTCGGCGACAGGCCGATGACGGCGTCCCAGATCAGGTGACGGACGCCGCCCGTCAGATGCAGGAACAGGGCCAGGGTCAGACCGAACCAGACCAGCAGGCCCAGCGGCGATCCCATCCAGCCGGTGAAAGTCGCATAGGCGTCGGGGCCGAAGGCGAGGGCCATCAGCCACAGGGCGAYCAGCACCGAYCCGACMGACAGGGCGCCGCCSGTCATCCGGTTSAGGATCGAGGCGAACATGGTCACGTGCCAGCGCCAGATCTGGAGATGGGGCGACAGGGGGCGGACGCGGCCGTTGGGCTGGACCACGAAACGGCCGGTCTGGTCGTCCCACGTGCCAGCGCCAGATCTGGAGATGGGGCGACAGGGGGCGGACGCGGCCGTTGGGCTGGACCACGAAACGGCCGGTCTGGTCGTCSGTCGGGTCGTTSGAGGCGTCGCCCGGCAGGGGAGAGGTCGACATATTGCGAATGGTTCTCAGAAACCTGAGCGAATTCAGCCGCTCRAAATCGGTGCTCTGGCTTTAAGCAGCGRGGCGGCGGGGGTCAACGAAGCGTGAGTGCAAGGATTGACGCAGCGCGTCATTTCACGGGCGGGCGGGCCCGCAGACGAATGCGGGACACCGCCGCTTGCAGCCCGTTGGCGCCGTATGGCCGGGCCGCACCCCGACCCCAGACGGGGTCGGGCCACAGACCGTCGTCGGAGCGGCGGCCGACGACGTGAACATGCAGTTGCGTCGTGACGTTGCCGAGGGCGGCCACATTGAGCTTCTCCACCGGCTGACCGGCCGCCTCGCCCAGCAACCGCGCCAGATCGCCGGCCCGGACGATCTCGTCCATCAGCTCGGCGCGTTCGGTCGCCGTCAGGTCCTCCAGCTCATGCAGACCGGTGCGGCGCGGGATCAGGATCAGCCAGGGAAAGCGGGCGTCGTCCTGCAGCCGCACCTCGCACAGCGGCCAGTCGCAGACCACGACGGAGCCGGCATTGAACGCAGGATCGGCTTTGAAGGCGTCGGCCATGATCCGGTCAGTTCAGCCCGTAGACGACGCAGGCCCGGTCGGTCAGTTCGCGCAGCGGCGGCTGCAGCGCGAGCCGGGCCGCCTCGATCTGGGCTTCAGACGGCGCTGATCCCGGCGGCGGAGGCGGTGGCGGGGGCGGCGCGGGCGGCGCAAAGCCGCGCTCGATGCGCGAGCCGGTGACGGCGACTTCGTCTACATTGGTGGCCAGGCCCGAACCCGAAGAATAGGACGGCCAGCCCGCCAGCACGTCGGTCTCGCAGGCCCGGCCGGTGGGGTCGATCACCCGCACGCCGCCGAGGGCGGCGCCGGCGTTCGCGGCGGCGTCCCGCGCCCGCCGCGCGGCATCCTTGACCGCCTCGCCCTGCAGCCAGGTCTTGGTGGCGTTTTCCGGCTCGAGGTTGAAGGAGACGGCGCTCGCCGAGGTCGGCTGGGCGGCGATCACGGTCGCATAGACCCGCTCCAGCACCGAGACGTCCCGGATGGTGACGGTGACATTGGCGTTGGCCTGGTAGCGTTCGATCTGATCCGCCCGGGCGTTGTCTCGCAGCACCCCGTTCTCGTCCCGATACTGGTCGTACAGGGGCCGCGTCGTCAGGCTGGTCTCGACCCGGATCTTGTCCACGCCATAGGCGGCCAAGGCCTGGCTGAGCGCGCGGACCTGATCGGCGGCCTTGCGCGAGGCGTCGGCGGCGGAGCGGTCGATCGACAGGAAGGCGGCGCCAAAGCTTGCCCGATTGGCGGCGATCTCGGTGCGGACATGGCCCACCGAGGCGATGACGGGATCCCGCATCCACCAGGGCGCGGGCACATAGCGCTCGCCGATCGTCGCCGGCGGCGTCTGGGCCGACGCGAGGCCCGGCGCGGCGGTTGCGGGAAGAGCAGCGGCGGCGATCAACAGGGCGGCGGTCAGGCGACGCATGCGTGTCTCTTCCTCTGATGTGCCGGCCGACCTTGCCGGTCAGGACCGCCTTCGTAAAGCGGCGATGGCGGCGCCCAAGCCTATGCTCTGTATAGGCAAAATCTATGGATCAATATCAGGTCCACTCATTGACTTTGTGCACCGCACAAGCCATTTCGCGGTTGCAGCGCCGCTCCCCCGGCGCTCCGGATTCCTTCCATCAAGCGACTTCAGGAGAACAGCCATGCTGGGCGTTGGTCAGACACTGCCGGACTTCAAGATCATCGGCGTCAAGCCGGGCTTCAACAGCCACGAGGAAAACGGCGTCTCGGCCTTCGAGGCCGTCACCCAGGACAGCTTCGAGGGCAAGTGGAAGGTGATCTTCTTCTATCCGAAGGACTTCACCTTCGTGTGCCCGACCGAGATCGCCGAGTTCGCCTCGCTGGCGCGTGACTTCGGCCCGGTTCGGAGACGACGATGCCTT